>CAYTOQ010000006.1:0-38065 GCA_964439445.1 uncultured Clostridium sp.
CCTCCATACTGACTACATCAAACACAATACATTGTAGCCACACACGATTATAGCACATTTTGTTGTAATGTTAAGTTTTTTTCTTAATGTTCACAAAATATTTAGATTTGTATTTCCTTTGTCGTCTTTAATCCCCTAAAGTATATAGGTCTTTTCCCACCAGACTGCTCATCGCTTCATAAATTTCTGCATAATCCTTTTTCAGCCTTACCGGCTTAAAATCAAAATCCACAAAACAGTGACTTGTTCTTGCCTGATTATGTAACACTTTCATATCCTCAGAATAAATGCAATAACTCATCTCAAACTTTACTCCGTGAAAGCTTTCGAGTTTCGGAATAATACAAATTGTTTCTCCAAACCTGGCAGGCGATTTATATTCACACTCCACACTAAGCACCGGTATCATAATACCTTTTTTTTCCATACTCTCATAATCCAGTTGGATTTGCTTTAAAAAATCCATTCTACATTCTTCTAAAAAACGAATGTAATTAGAATGATGCACCACCTGCATTTTATCTGTTTCATAATAATTAATCTTTCTTTTGAACACTTGATAATTTTCCATTAAACAACTCCCCTTTTACAATTCAACAGGGAAGAATGCTACATGCTATAGCTTCTTCCCCTTGCATCTAAAACTCTGTTATCTCATAGTTGTCATCAAACACCATTGTTGCCTGAACATATTCATTGCCATTCTCATCTGTACGAACATCGTTGTCCTTTGGCGATTCCTCTGTATCCTCAGCAGTCGCTACAGTTGTAAATTCTTCCACCATCTTAACCGCTTCATTTATTTGATCCCGTTCTCTCTGCTCTACCGCACGGCCGATTAAACCACTATATTTCTTATCCGTTGTAATTGTGGTTGCCATCTGTGCCACCTTCTCAGAAGGAACACTTGCCACACTCTCTGATTTCTTAAAACGAGGAATGAGTGGTATTGTTTCACTTTCCTTATCCAAACTCTCTAGCTCCTTGATTGCCTCAGCCACCTCTTCCTTCGATGGTGCCACTTCCTCCTCTAGCTCATCTACATACTCGATTTCGTACTCTTCGCCTTCCTCTAGTTGATCTTCTGTAACATAGACAATTTCATATTCCACTTCTTCTTCGGCAGGCTTCAAATTGGTATGCTTCGTTTCTTCAATGGTCGCTTTCATCCCTTCAGATTTTAACAATTCCACTTTCTGCGCCAATGCATCACGTTCTGCAATCATCTTCGCCAAAGCCTCTTCTGCGCGCAATGCCTTCTCTTCAGCCTGTCGCGTTTTTTCCTCCTGCATCTCTTGGAAATCAAGAGTCAACTGAACGCTTCCATCCTCATACTCATCCGAGTTCATTCTCGCCTTCATTCTGGCAGTATATAACTCATTAGAAAGCAACTGTCCAATCTCTAAAATCTGCTGACTGCGATCATCTGTATCCATCTCTTGAAGACCTTCCATTAGCTCAGCACGATTATTGTTAATCACATTCATTTTCTCTTCTAAAACCTGCAAAATGATATCATAGTCATTGCGAATATTCTGATAGGCATCCGAAATCATATCCGTCACTTCCGTGAGCATTTCATCCGTATAAATGAGAGAGGCTGCATAGATTTCATTGGCATTTCCTAACGCACTTCTCTCTTCCTCGTTCAAACTATTATAATCCAAAGGCGCCACACCCGTTGTATGCTTGGAAACACGCATTCTGCTGGCACTGCGTTCCGCCTCAAAAATAATGCGCTCTGCTTCCTTCTTGGCCTCACTAATAATCTTACCCTTTCGGTCGTTCACCTCATGATAAGTCTTAATCTCTATGTCCATCTGTGCAGACAACTCCGTCAACAAAGATTGCATTTCATCCTTATATATACTAATCTTCCCCGTTGACAAAGGAACGGACGGTGCCGTATCTACAATCGTCTGCAAACGCTCAATAATCTCCTTTGTTCTGCTTCTATCCGCAATCGTCGCCATTTGTACCTCCTCCATTTTATCATTTTCCGCTCTCGTATATGTATCTTATCAACCGTATAAGACACGTCTATCTCTTATATGTCTTATTTGAATTCTGTGATCATTAAAAAAGTCATGCTAAGTATAGCAAAATTCTCTTCTTTTCGCAATTCATTTATACCCAATTCCTGCACATTTCTCTTCCCACAAAAAACATACATATTTCCTCTGAACCTAGCATAATATATATATCAGCAAAGCTTTGAAAAACTTTCGGCATCGGATAATAAATTAATATGAACTCAAATTTCACGGCCCAAACTTAAGTTTTTCAAAATAAACAAGGAGGACAACCCATGAACTATCCATTTGAAGTAAAGCCATTACCCTACAATTACGATGCATTAGAACCTTACATCAGTAGGGAAACCTTGCATTTTCACCATGATAAACACTATGTAACTTATGTGAACAAATTAAATGAACTTATCAAGAACTATCCCAACCTTCAGAATATGACTTTGGAACAATTACTGATTGATACCAACTCCATACCTTGCGAAATCAAAACTGCCATCAAAAACAATGCTGGTGGTGTCTACAATCACGAACTCTATTTCGCTTGCATGAACCACACTGATTGCGAGCTTCCTACCGACCGTTTGGCATTGGCCATTAATACTGCCTTTGGCTCAATCGACAATTTCAAGGCACAGTTAAGCACCGCCGCTGTCAATCAATTCGGTTCCGGATATGCCTGGTTAATTCTATGCCATAATACACTCGAAATACTATCTACGCCAAATCAGGATACTCCAATTTCTGATACCGTTACCCCTCTGCTGTGCATTGACATATGGGAACATGCTTACTATCTGCAATATCAAAATTTAAGATCTGATTATGTCGACAACTGGTTCAATCTAATCAACTGGGACTACGTCGGCGCACGTTATATGTCTCTGGCGAAAGAACAGCACTAAAATGTATCCTTTAATGCGTGCAAGCTTCTCTCTAAAATACCATTCATATGTGCTATAGCGATTCCATAGTTTGTAAATGGTACCATTTGTCCTTTTGTGTTGGTCATACGATATTTCATTTCACGCTCATTAAGCATGCAACCACCACAATGAATGACAAGCTTGTACGCAGATAAATCTTCCGGAAACTCCATGCCAGAACAAAACTCAAACTCTGGCTGAACCTTCGTATACTTGCAAATCCATTTTGGAAGCTTCACTGTTCCGATGTCCTCACACTGTCTGTGATGTGTACATCCCTCTGCAATCAATATCTTGTCTCCAGCATGAATTGTGTCTAAGGCTTTTACCCCCTCTGACGCCAACCTTAAAAATCCTTTCTTTCTCGCCATCAAAATCGAAAAAGAAGTCAATGATACATCCTGCGGAGTCTGTTCGGAAACAAACCCAAACACCTGACTATCTGTAATAACCAAATCCGGTTTCCTTCCGAGTTTTTCCAACGTTTGTCTGTATTCGGTATCTTTCACCACCACCGAGATAGCACCTATCTCCAACACATCTCGTATCACTTGCTGCTGTGGCAAAATCAATCTCCCCTTTGGTGCAGACGCATCAATCGGAACGACCAATACTACAACGTCCAACGGTTTCAACAAATCCGCCACCAGCGGAAGCGCGTTGGGATTACTTTTTATAACCTTAGGCAAACTTTCCTTGAATTCTTCAAGCCCCTCTCCATTTATAGCACTGACCGACATCTGTGTCACACCCTCTAACTCAGTTACTTGTGGCTGCAAATCCACCTTATTCCACACCACAACAAAGGGTACCTCTTGCTGTTTCAATAGTTCCACCAAGTCCATTTCTAATTGTGTGATTCCTACCGTACTGTCCACCACAACAACCGCCAAATCTACCTTTCGCAAAACCTGCTTTGTTCTCTGAATACGAAGTTCACCCAATTCACCCTCATCATCCAAACCTGGCGTATCAATAATCACCACCGGACCAAGCGGTAACCATTCCATAGCCTTGTATACCGGATCTGTGGTTGTTCCCTTCGTAGCGGATACCACAGAAAGCTCTTGTCCTGTTACCGCATTTACTAAGCTTGACTTTCCAGCATTTGTTCTTCCAAAAAAGCCAATGTGTATTCTATTACCTGTAGGGGTTCCATTCATCCTGACAATCATCCTTTTTCTATTATTTTTTATAAAAATCTCACCATATAGCATCTATTTCACTGATAAATGTCTATTTTCTATTCCTCATAATATACCTAGACGCCAGCAAAATGCAACCTTCACTTACATTTTGGTAAAATTGTTTTCATAAACTTTTTATAAATTTTTTATGTTTTATTAATAATTTCGTGTTATACTGTATAAATGTACAAGCCAGCTTGTTTGCAAGCAGCATTAGGAGGAATGATTATGGATAGATTTAATAATTATAACGAAGATGCATTTCTAAATGATCCTAACATTCAGAACGGGCAGCCTTCCGAATTTATTCCACAACAATTCGAAGACTATACGAACCTAGAAGCCGGATACAACAATCCAAACTCTAATTATACTAAATACTATGCTTCGGATTACAACAATACCGGATTTAACAATTCCGATTACAGCAATACAGAATTCAGCAGTTGGGAATACAGCACCTCTGAATATGACACCTCCGAATTCACTCATACTGAATACAATGAATTCGAGTACGACAATTCAGGGAATTCATCCGTGACAAATATGGACACTACAACACACACATCAGACTCTGACAGTCCTGACAATACCGGAGAGTCCATATACAGTCCTTTATATCCTGGCGGTGCCGTTTCCGGTAACCTTGGAAACACCCCACAGCCTAATATAGATAACAGCACAGATTACGACCCTGATGAGCTTACAGATGAAGAGATTGCCGAGATGCGAAGACAACGCGCCATTGCCCGTCGCAAAAAAATAGCAGCCAGAGAACGCAGAAGACGCGAGCGCAGAAAACAGGCAATTATTCGTTGTAGCATTTTAGCCGCAATCCTTATCTTAATTGTTGTCGGTTTAGTTATGCTTATCTCAGGCATTGTAAAAAACGTCCAAAAGAAAAATAAAGAACGCCAGCTTTCAGAATACTATGCAACAAGCGAGGTAACCACAGAAGAACCCGTTGCAGATATCGATGATGCGATTGTTGCAAAGGAAATCCCAGCAGATCGTGATGCCGCCTTAGCTATTCTTCAAGAACAGGCAGCAGAGGATTCCACCATTCAGAGTATTTGCGATAGTGCCGCCGCTATGCCTGACATATTACTTCAGCATCTAGCGGTAAACTCCGAATTAAAGGAATTCACTCTTAGCTATCCTGCTAAGATTAACATTGTATTTAATGGAGAGTTTGAAATTGATGTGGATGAAGATGAATTTCCACTTTATCTTCAATTTGATGAAAGTTGGGGCTATGCTGATTATTCTACGGATATTATTGCTCTGCGTGGAGCCGGACCTACAGCATTATCTATGGTATACACCTACCTTATGCAGGATGGAACAATGAACCCAATCAAAGTAGCAGACTATGCAACAGAACATGGATATCTCGATGAAGACGGAAAGACGCATTGGTCCTTAATGACCGATGGCGCGATTTCCCTCGGTCTTGAATCGGAAGAAATATCCGTAGACAAGGATGAAATGTTAGATGCCTTAGCAGACGATAAAATTATCATCTGCCAGATGTCCAAGGGTGATTTTACAACCGAAGAACATTTTATTGTTATTCATGATTATAAAGATGGTTTCTTTTATCTGAAGGATCCAAACAGTTCTGCAAGAAGCGCAGTCGGTTGGGACTTCAAACGATTACGTGGTCAAATTGACAAAATGTGCGTATTGTCTCCAGGAAGCGGAGTCATCACAAACACCGCTTCAGGCGATGCTTCTTCTGGTGATGCTACAGCAACCACACAAAGTCCGGACGGCAATACAACAACCTCAAATGATACGGTTCCTGCCGAATAGTTTTTCATAGGAATCATTCTCATAGGATAATACAAAAAGCTCCTTGTTACTGAGTTCCTCAAAAATTCCAACTTTGAGGGGTAACTCAAAAAACAAAGAGCTTTTTGTTTTCTATATTCTATTCATTTCTATATTCTATTCACAAAGCTGTGCTACACGTTCCAAAGCAACATCAATATTCGGACAAATATTGTCTGCAGTCACAGCATCATACAAGCCTGATTTGCGAAGGACACTCTCTGGCTGCTCATTTACATGCGAGAGAATGACTGTGATACCCTTCTTTTGACATTTCTCAAACAACTGTTCAATAGAGTGCACCGCCGTGGCATCAATCGCATTTACACTTCTCATACGAAGTACAAGACAATTGGTTTTCTTTCCAAGGTCAATCGATAAAAGCTTATCCGCCGCACCGAAGAACAATGGTCCGCTAATCTCATAAACCAATGTATTCGCAGGCACTTCTTTTAGGTCAATCGCATCCACATCATCCGTATTGCCATCTGCATATTTCCAGCTTTCCACATTGGTAACATCGCTCATACGCTTCATAAATAACAGACAAGCTAACACCATACCAAACTCAATTGCTACTACCAAGTCAAATATAACGGTCAATAAAAATGTGCTCACCATTACTGCAATATCACTCTTCGGCGATGTCTTAATTACATGGACAAAGGTTCTCCAACCACACATATTGTAAGCTACCATAAATAAAATCGCTGCAATGGTCGGCATTGGAATCAATGCTGCATAAGGCATTAACACAACCAACACGAGCACTAGTACAACCGCATGCACCATACCGGCTACCGGCGTGCGTCCACCATTTTTGATATTCGCAGCCGTTCTCGCGATTGCCCCTGTTGCCGGAATACCGCCAAACAGAGCGGAACCAATATTACCAATACCCTGTGCTACAAGCTCCATATTAGAGTTATGACGAGAATGTATAATACTATCCGCAACCACACAAGAAAGCAAAGATTCTATCGCTGCCAAAATAGCAATCGTAAATGCATCCGGTAACACCGCTTTAATTGCGCTTAATGAAAACGCCGGCAATGCAAACTGAGGCAACGCATTGCTAATTGTGTACAAGTCTCCAATTGTATTTGCTTCCATTCCAAGTCCCGATACCATTGCAATACCAACAAGCACTGCAATCAACGAGCCAGGAATCACCTTATTAATATATGGCCAAATAATCTGCACGACAAGGCAAACCAACCCTACCACGAGAGCCTGCCCGTTAAAGGTATCAAAGTTAGCCACTAACGCCTCCAGCTTCTCTATCGACTCCACCGGTGCCTCACCGTTTTGATACGTCACACCGAAGAAATCTTTTAACTGTCCTACCAGAATGGTTACTGCAATACCTGCTGTGAAGCCAGTCGTAATTGTATATGGAATAAATCGAATCAGGTTTCCCAACCGAAGCACACCCATTACAATTAAAAAGACTCCTGCCAACAAGGTTGCCAGCACCAAGCCTTCCATTCCCTGTTCGGCCACTACACCTGCCACAATCGTAGCAAAAGCCGCTGTCGGTCCTGCGATCTGCACTCTGCTTCCTCCAAAGAAGGAAATTAAAAAACCTGCAATAATAGCCGTATAGATACCTTGTTCCGGGCCGACACCGGAAGCTAAAGCCAATGCAATGGAAAGCGGCAATGCAATAATCGCAACAATAATACCCGCAACCACATCCTTCGCAAATTGCTTCCCATCGTAGTTCTTAATCGTCTTAAACAGCTTTGGTCTCAACACATCTTTTTTCTGTTCCATTTTCTCTCCCTCGTATCTTACATTTTATCTATGGTAAACACATATCTTTGTTATGTGTAATTCTCTCAACGGAAAAAACCGCAATCCACTGGATAACGGTTTCAACAACAATCCTATTGTATAATCTTGGTAAAGTATTTGTCAATGTACATTCTATCGAAAATTTTTTCTAAGTCAGCGCCCATCATTGTAACAATTTCTATATTTACATAGGTTTGTCTTACATATTATTCATCTAATCCATGCTTTACTGCATAGACTGCAAGCTGGGTCCGGTCCTTTAAGGATAACTTTTCCAACACTCTGGATATGTTATTGCGCACAGTACCTTCTGCCAAAAACAACTCCGTTGCAATTTCCTTATTATCATAACCCTGTGCCACAAGTCGAATCACATCCCGTTCCCTATCCGTAAAATGCCGGTCACTTTCCATCACTCCAACGGGCTCTTTTTTCTCTGAACTCTGCTCCATCCGGCTACGCATCACCTTATACACACCATCTCCAAAGATACTCATTCCAGCATATACACTCTTGACCGATGCAATGACCTTCTCATCCTCCATCTCCTTTAATATGTACCCATCTGCTCCGCTGTCCAATGCTTTCTCAATGGTCTCCTCATCATCAAAGGTGGTAAGGACTAACACCTTTATCTGTGGCAGTTGCTCCTTAATCGCACGAATTCCATACGCTCCGTCATAGTCCGGCATACGCATATCCATCAATACCACATCCGGCGAATAGACCTTGCATTTTTCAAAAGCCTCTTTTCCATTCTCTGCTAAAGCTACCACCTCAATGTCAGTATCCTGCTCCAGTACCGCCTTTAATCCCTGACGTAAAATCATAATATCATCTGCAATTAATACCTTCATACGTACTCTCCTTCTCCCTATCACATATCTTTAGCCTTTGCGAAGCGATACTGTTACTTTACGAGAGTTCTGCAAAGCAAACAAACCAACGCAGGCACGCTTGCGCTGCCATTGGCTCGTAGCGGTACTAAGCTCGACTCTGTCTCGCTAAGTGCCGACGGCCGCCGAGCACCTGCTTGTTGGTATTTGTTTACTTTGAAGAACTCATATAATTTTCAAATCGTTTCGCAAACGCTTTCCGCTACACATCTAGGTGAATTCTAGTTAAGAAACCTTCGCCTTGACCAGAAATAAACCGCACCTTGCCTCCATTTTTTTCTACTCGTTCCCGAATTCCTCGAAGCCCGTTGTTATCCTTGATATTCTCACAGCCCACACCGTCATCACCAATAATGACCTCTACACTATCCTTGGCAAATCGAATCACTATTTCCAGCTTAGTCGCATTGGCATATTTCAAAGTATTGGTTATCGTCTCTCTCACGCAGTCATAAATGATTCTGGATAAATGAGAATACCGCTCCGAGTCCTCGCCCTGCACCGTGACATCCACCGGAATTTCCTTCACCTGATTGGTAAGCTGCATGACTCCTTGTGTTACCAGTTCATAGCTTTCTCCTTCCCTCATCTGGTTAATGGCTTCCCGAAGCTCCTTGATCCCCTGACTGGTCAACACTTTCGCTTCATCGAGATAAGTCCCAACCTGCTCAGTTTCCGCATTTTTATTCGCCACCTGGGCAAGCTTCATATAGGACTGTATCATAGTAAGGGTATGTCCTGCCGTATCATGCACCTCCTGTGCAATCCGGTTACGCTCCCTTGCAAGCAACAGCTTTTCATTGGTAATGGCAAGCTCTTTATTCAAATCCAAAAACCGATACTTGAGGGTTGCCATCAAAACGCAAATTATAGAAATGCCAAAACCAAGAGGCGTAATATCAAAGGACGCTTCCACCAATCCGGTCAACTGAAATACATTCAAAAAAACGGGTATCAAAACCGATGCCACAATCAATCCCTTCGCGCCACCTTCTGCCTGCTCTTCACTCAAATTGCGATATAAAATAACCGCACCTGCCATTACCCACAGATACGTAAATGCCACATTGGTATAGAAAAACACACCATGCTTTACCATATGCTGACCAAATTCCACATAATACATATGATGCAACCCATTTGTTAACACCAAAGCATAATGAGCGGCTGACACAGCCATAGGCAGATATTTCTTAATCCCCTTAAGTTCTCCCCCTGTATATAAAACAGCAAAAGAATACCAGAACGCTCCCACAAAGCAAATTCCGATATTCCCAATCGCATATGTAAGTGTCAGTTCGAAATCACTTTGCGCCAACAAAAGCAGTACCTGCGAAAAACACCATACTGCCACCAGACCCTGACACACCATATACACCCAATTATAAACTTCCTTATTGCTCTTAAGGAGCAGTACAGCCATACTGACTAGTACTGCCCCTATCACCACAATATATATTATACCTAATACAAAACCCATTTCTTCTCCTTTTCTAGCATAAGTTTGGCAGAAAATTGCGCATTTTCAACTACTGTGGAATGTTGTGTGGAGAAACCAAATACCATATGCAGGTACATCTGAATCCGTCGGTACTTAGTGAGACAACGTCGAACTTAGTACCGCTACGCATTCGGCGTAGCGAAAGCGTGCCTGCTATGGTTTGGTTTCTTCATGCAACAAATATACCACTAATTGAATTGCGCAATTTTCGATAACAACTTATGCCTCCTTTGCCTTCTTCACCGCCAAGAGTACAAGCACTACACCAGCTACGAACAAATACACCCACCAGGCAATGCTTAACCAAAATTCCCTTGTAAGATATAACACTAATAAAATCAAGGTTATAGAAGAAGCCACAACGTATTTCTTATCATTCTTCATCGATGCAAGAACTAGCATCACAATACCTGTCACACCTAAAATCATTACATTGCCAAGTCCTTCAACACTTAAATTGTGTAACAACAAGGTTATCAAAAGAATACAGGTTGCAATGAAGTAAACCATACTCAATTTATCCTTATAATCATACCAAATGACACGGAAAAGAACAATGCCCAAACCAATCAAGAAACAAACCCATTCCACATTATATCCGTCTGCAATTTCCACAAAAGGCTGTACGCCAATAGCCGTCATGCATGCAAGCATTGCCAATGTAGAAAACACTCGCTTTGCAGTTTCATTTTTCAATACAATAACCATGAACATCATATTGATTGCAACCAGTAGATAGAATACCATTGCCCAAGAAGCAACCATCTTAGATGCAAACCACATGATACATCCAGTCACCATCTGCAAACCTGCAAACTTTAACAAACGACTCTCTTTCCAGTCTGTAAAAATGTTCTCACATCCATACTTTACAATGTATAAAGCAAGCATTCCTCCACCAATCATAACGGAATATGGGTTATAGGTAGTGCTCCAGTTCTTTTCAATACCACCAAACAAACCACCAAGCGAATCAAAGACATAAAACAACAACTGACCAAAAGGAATAACAACTGCTGCAGCAACCATCAATCCGGTAATCTCTGCACGGTCAAGCCAGATCATAAGTACTGTTGCAATGAAAACCACCAAAATCATAATAACACTAAAGTTCCCTACCCCAAGCACATTTCCACAAATTCCATATACTGCTACAAATGTAAACCAAAGCGTTGCCAAACTATTAAAAACACGAATCGCTACATTTTTGCGAGCCTTCCATGTCAAACCAGTAATTGCAACCACCACACCAAACCAGATAATTGCATCTCGAACAAAGGAAGCATCCTCATAACCATCCAACACAAACATAGAAGCAAATCCTGCCAACAAGGTATAATAAACTGTATGAAGCAGATAAATAATTCCTACACATAAGGAGAAGCCATCTTTTCTCTCTAACTTTCGCTGTAATGCATCAAAGACTGCCAACGCCATTACAAAGCCTGCTAAAAGATACATATATACGTAAAATGTGGTTTTTAACGCAATACAACCACTGATAAGTAATGTATCCACCAACAAAGATAATGCAGCAAAATCAAATGCACTCTTTTTTGAAACCAGTTTGATTCCTACAATCGTTGCCATTGCAAAGCTTGCTGTCATAATCTTAAATGCGTTGCCTATGATACCATTTTCTACCACTCCGCCCATAATCGCAATGACGAAAAATCCAACAAATGCATTTCCAAGGTGGAACAGGGTTTCCGAAATCCAGCTAAGCTTGTTATTTTTTGCAAGCCCACGCGAACCTCCAAACATTCCTCCTGCCACTACCAAAAGTGCCAACTGCTTTACAAACACCGGAAGATATTTCCATGCCGTTGTTACAAAAATTTCTCCTGCCACCAAGATAAAGATGACACCCACCACTAATAAAAAAATAGATATCAGATTCTTTTGTTTCTTTTCCATAATGAACACCTCTTTCTCATTTTCTCCATACTCATTGTTAATCTGCAACATCCATATTTCCTGACATCCTTTAAGTCATTGTTTTCGGTTGCTATGGTCATAGTATACGAGAAGATAAGAAACCTTGTTAGGTGTCATCTGTCATTATCTCAAGAAAAAAGAGTAGTGACAAATGTCACTACCCTCTTTCATCCTATATGCTCTTTCTATATCAATCAAACTCACAAGAAAGCTTTTTCAAAACATATCATTTAGTCTGCAATCTCTCCATTCTTACGGCGTGCAAAGAAGTCCTTTGTCTCTTTTGCAATCACACCAGAAAGCGCAAACAATGCAATCATATTCGGAAATGCCATCATACCATTGAAGATATCCGCAATGGTCCATACCGCAGATACTGTCATGTAAGGTCCAATAAATACGGCAATGATGTATAACCAACGATACAACTTAAGGCTCTTCACCTTACCACCTGTCAAATATTCCAAACATCTCTCGGAATAGTAATCCCAACCAAGAATCGTTGTAAATGCAAAGAATACCAAGCACATCATTAACAAAAATGCAGATAACTGCTCTGGGAATGGAAGACCATGCTGGAATGCGTAGGTTGTAATCTGTACACCCTCTAAGCCTTCCACCTCATAGGCACCTGTTAATACAACCGAAATGCCCGTCATAGTACAAATAACAATGGTATCAATAAATGTTCCTGTCATGGATACAAGACCCTGACGCACCGGCTCCTTTGTCTGAGCTGCTGCTGCCGCAATCGGTGCAGAACCAAGACCAGACTCGTTTGAGAAAATACCACGTGCAACACCCTTTTGCATTGCAACAAACATACTACCAATGGCACCACCGGTTACAGCCGCCGGATTAAATGCTCCCTTAACAATTGTTACAATTGCACCAGGAACCTTTGTAATATTACAGATAATTAAAATCACTGCAATTGTAACATAGATAATTGCCATAAAAGGAACGACAAACTCAGAAACCTTCGCAATTCTCTTTACACCACCAATTAACACCAATGCAACACAAATACTTAATACCAATGACGCAATTACAACCGTCCATGAAATCTCACCAACTACAGGAAGTGTAACCGTCCAAGCCTTGTTTGGATCAAAGAAATTCTGAACCGCAGAAGAAATACCATTTACCTGTGTAAAGGTTCCGATACCAAGCAAACCGGCACATACGCCAAAGAATGCAAACAACTTACCTAACCATTTCCACTTCGGTCCCATACCTCTTTCAATGTAGTAGAAAGGACCACCTAACGCATGGTTATTCTCATCTATCACACGATATTTAACAGCTAATAAGCCTTCTGAATACTTTGTAGCCATTCCAAGAAATGCTGCTACCACCATCCAGAACAAAGCACCAGGGCCACCGGTACCAATGGCCGTAGCAACACCAACGATGTTACCAGTACCAATGGTTGCAGAAAGCGCAGTACAAAGAGCAGCAAAGGAAGTCACCTCTCCTTCTCCATCCTCTTCATTCTTCACCATCCATTTAAGTGCCAATGGAAGCTTATGTACCTGTAATACTCCTACTCGAATTGTCAGCAAAAGACCACCTGCCATAATCATTACCATAAGGGGTATACCCCACACAAAGTTGTCAATTGCACCTAAAATGTTGTTAAATGTTTCCCACATATTCTCCTCCTTCGGAAATCTCCTCGCACGGAGTCCCCTATTTCTTTTAACTTTAACACTTTACCACAAAAAACTAAAAAGAAAAAGAGAAACTTCGCAAAAACGCGAAATTTCTCTTTATTCTGACAATTATCCATCATAATCATATGTACATCTGCTTTACCAGATATTCTTTTTCAGAGGGTTATGTTCCAAAGAATTGCTTGAAATGCAATATACAATATTATACATATTAAATGAATCAATAATATCTTTATGAATACACCCCTCAATTTCTTTCTGTCATTTTTAATATCCTGCTCCGTTAATCTTTCATCCACAAATGAACTTGTGTTAATTCCTTTGATATTGTTATTATCCCCATCGTCTTGCTGTTCCTTTTCAGGACCGTTTCCCCAACGATTATCTCCGACACTTTCATCCGTTGTGTGAATTAAGAACATAATAATACCAATAATCCAAAAAGACGTAATATAATAGAGCAGCAACCATTTTCCTGATTTCCCCACGTCATGCAACCGACGTATCGTAGCAGCAACCATCGGAAAAAGAGAACCGGTTATCAAAAACAATCCAATATAAGAAAAAATTTCATTGTTTTCCAAAAATATAACAATCTCTATCAGTGAAGGTATACATACACACAAGACATGCACCAGCATGGCTTTCCAATACACATCTCTACGCATTCTTCCCTTCCACTCAAACGCATCCAACCAAGTTTTTTTATAAGCTCCTAACATTTCTTATCTCTCCGTTATTTCACATGGATTTCTCAACAACAAATCTTCCTTTATCTCTTCCACATCCGCCAGTAAACCTCGATAAATGCAGACCATTTCGCCATCTATATCCTCCCGGTTACCCGTATACATCCTGTAATACGCATCCCCAACCTGATAAGTCTCTACATCCAAGTCGTCCTTCCAATCCGCATCCATTTTTATCCACAGACTGCTTTCCTCTCCATTTTCTTTGAGCAACAAGTTACTTTCTTCTACATCCACAAAAAAGCTCTTATCCTCCATCACAAACATCAACGCCCGGTCATAGGCAATCACATCGGCATAGGTCTGAAATGGAATGATTGGTGCTTCCTGGAAGGGAGAAAAAATCAAAGCCACCTCATTGTGTCCTACTTCCATCACCGTGGCATCCTTATAACATTTCCATTCCTTGCGCAATCGCATATTATTCATCAGTTCCTCTCGGTCACCTGCTTTTGCATTTTCCATCGTATAGATAAATACATGCTCCTCAATAAATGGTATCTGATCCAAAACATACACTCCTGCGTTCTTACACGCACTCGGTCCCATAAAGCAGCCCAACAGCATAATTATCATTGCAACAACTGTACACACTTCCATTCGTACCGAGCCATATTCCTGCTTTCCAATTCGACGGATTCTTTTTTCCAAGCTTCCGTCACTCAACGAATTTCCCGTTGTCAGGCTTTGCAAAAAGTTTTCCGGTCTACGTGCTGCCATAGCCACCAAACACTTTCCGTAAATTACCTGTTCCTCTCTATTTTCATTTTTTAACACCTGATAGTCACATGCCAACTCACAATCCTCTACCCAGCATTTTGCGGCATACCACATAAGGGGATTAAACCATTGCAAAACTAAGCACGCGTTTCTCATAAACCCATACCAATTATCCCAAAACCGATAATGACAAAGCTCGTGCCGTACAATCCATTTACACCAATCTACGCTGCACTCAGCGAGACGGCTTATGTATATTTTAGGAAACATCAATCCTCCAAGGCAAGAGCCGATATCCCCATCCACGAAATAGACCAGTACCCCATCTTTCCTTCCATATACCTCTCTGTGTTTTTTTAGCATTTTATCAAAGGACATATTTTTCAAAAGAAAAAACACAAAACATACGATACATCCAACTGCCCAAAGAATGTGAACCCATTTCATCGCACCTTCCACACGCAAAACACTTGCAATTCGATGCCACCATTCGGAATCCATCCACGTCTCAAACAATTCGTCAAATAGCGAAAAACGGACCGGGACAAGAATGCGTAATCCGAGCAATCCCCATAAGCATTTCATCACCCAAGGATGTAATTGTTGCCCCCAAGTTACCCGAATATATAAAATACAAAAAATCAGCAATGAACTTTCCAATGTAATTGTCACTATGTCGACCAACTGCATTTTATTTTTCCTTTCTCTTTTGCTCTAAAATATCCATCAACTCTGTAATCTCTTCCTCATCCAAGCAATCGTCATTTACCAAGGATGACACCATCAAACCTAATTTGCCATGAAATACTTTATCCAAAAAACCAACCGATTCTTCTCTCTTCGTCTGGTCACGTTCCAAGGTGGTGTAGAAAATCTTCGCCTTTCCATCCACACGGTACTGCACTAAGCCTTTACTTTCCATCTTTTTCAAAAAGGAAATGATGGCATGCTTGCTCCATCCCTGCTTTTCCTTTAACAACTTTTCCATTTGCGATATGGAAAGCTCCCCATGTTCCCAGAGCAGCTCCATAAATACCCACTCTGCATCTGATATATGTGCCATTTTTTCTTCTCCTTAATTCTCAAACATCCGTAAATCTCGCAACACTTCCTCGTAATCCAGTGGATTTTCCCAATCCAATTGCATATAATGCGACGTTCCTGTACTTTCTAGCGGATTCAGATATAGAAGAAATGTCTGCCCTGCATAATAATAATTCGTCTCTTCTAAATCCGTTAAAAACTGATACAACTCCGGATTATCCCCTTCCATATCAGAGGTTGAAACCATAATCTCACAATATCCGCCAGAGGTACCTACATCCATTCCGTATTTCGCCGCATAATGCTTTACCAATTCGTATTCATAGGTTGTTTCCACTCCGTACTCTAAATCATAATCCTTAGACCACAATGCAAGAAACCATAAGGTCTCACCATCCTGCAATTTCACTTCTACATCATAAGGCATATCATCTTCTCCCAAGTATTGAGAAAAGTATAATGGCCAGTCAAAATCAACCGTAAAATCATCATAAAAGACATCCTCTAAAAATTCCTCTAAGTCCTGTTCATCCTGTTCATAAAATGCCTTCACCTCATCATAAATGACAGAAATCACCACTGGTCCGAAAATCAACATACTAACCACCAATATAATGATTTCATTCTTTCCCATTAACGGCTTTTTCTTTTTTGGTGGATTCTCTTTCATTGATGTCTGACCCAAATTCTGCTCCGATACCATATCCTCATACGTTTCATTTATCACTTCTCTATCTTCTAGCATTTTCCTCACTCCTACTCTTCTTTGCTGCCAGGCTTTCCTACCAACTGTCCCCAATACGTCTGGTTGTCATTTATCAAATTTAAAAAGGTTTCCTTAATCGTCCAAATCGGTCCCCACGGAATTCCCCACCATCCACATATCAAATTACATAGGTGTACGATACCATCTCGGTCACCGGCGTAATCTCCATTCCATTATAATTTCCATATGTATTCTGATTCAGCCAATTTCTAAAATCCTCATCCATTTTGAACATACGTCTTTCTCCTCATTGGTAACATTTTTATTACCAATAAAATAACACACCTAAAAAAGTGTGTCAACAAAAGAAACTATCTCGTCTTTATTTATTTCGTCTATAGGTAATTGCGAAACTTTTAAAATGCAAATTAGAGTTTCGCAATTACCTATCACATTTTAAGCAACATTCTTCCGGTAAATATCCTTCCGAAGCTCACGTATCACCATAACGGCAACAACAACCGCTGCAAGAAAATCTGCAATCGGTCCCGCATACATAATTCCCTCAATTCCTACAAACAACGGAAGGATAACAAGGAGCGGCAGCAAGAAGATGATTTGTCGCGTAAGTGCCAAAAAACTTCCCACCTTCGGTTTTCCAATCGCTGTAAAAAAATTCGAGGTAATCGGTTGAAGAAAATTAACAAAGGTAAAAAACAAAAAGATGTGAAAATAGTTAATCGCAAATTCGTAATATGACTCAGAGCCCTCTCCAAAAATAGAGATAATTTGCCGAGGAAAAATCTGGAATAATAAAAATGCAGTTACTGCCATAATTCCGCCGTATGTAATTGCCTTTCGATATGCCTCCTTCACCCTGGCATATTTCTTCGCGCCATAATTAAAGCTCGCTATCGGCTGCAAGCCTTGCGAGGTGCCAATGACAAATGCCATAAACACCATATTTACCTTTGAGATAATTCCAGAACAGGCGATTGGAATCGATTCCCCATATACTGACATAGAACCATAATATTTCAAAGATTTGTTCATCACAATCTGCACAATCATCATCGCCATTTGGTTGGTAAATGGTGCCATTCCAAGCAATACAATTCTCCTTACATTTTCAAACTTCACCATCAAATGTACGCGGTGTAGCCGAATAGTTTTGCAATGTGACAAATACCAGATTGCCATCGTTGCGGATACCATCTGACCAACCACTGTTGCAAGAGCTGCACCAGCCATTTCCATGTGGAAGCCAAACACAAAAACCGCATCCAATATGGTATTAATAATTGCACCCGTCATATTACAAAGCATTGTAACCTTCGGTCTGCCATCTGCACGGATTAAATGTCCTCCACCAATAGACAGAATTAAAAACGGAAACCCAAAGGAAGTAATTCGAGTATAGGTCATGGCATAACCAAGTACATTATCTGGCGAGCCAAAGAATCGTAACATCGGTTCCAAAAATAGCTGCGTAATTACACAAAGCACTACACCAAGAATAAACAACATGACCGCTGCATTTCCCATATATCGGGTTGCTTTTTTCTTATCTCCACCACCTAAGGCAATATTAAATGCAGAAGCTCCACCTATTCCAAACAACAAAGCAAGGGCAGTACAGGATGTGGATAACGGAAATGCAATATTCGTAGCTGCATTTCCAAGTTCTCCAACCGTCTGCCCTATAAAAAACTGGTCCACAATATTGTATAACGAACCCACAAGCATGGATACAATGCTCGGAATTGCAAAAGAACGCAATAATGTATTAATGCGCTCTTCTCCCAAAGGATTCTTTCTTACCTCTGTTTCCATACAACGCCTTCTTTCTAATCTCTTATATCTCGGTGCTAAACATCTAGCTCCTCATATTTTATTTATTGTATTTCATTATTTTGTCCGTCAAAAAATTCCACACCCCATGGCAAACCATCGAAAAGAGCAGAGATGCCCAAAAAATCAATACCGTAAAGACTGGAATTCCAATAAACGCACTAATTGAACGGGGTGCGAACTCAAGCTTTACAATATCCAAAAACAATACGTGACACAAATATATGGTAAAGGAATGTCGCGAAAGAAACTTCAACACTTTCTTTGTTTTTTCTTTATATGGACGATGCTCATTTTTCAATGCATCATAAAAGATAAGTGACGACGCAATCACAATCAAAATATTTCTATATTGAAACAGCTTATCATAATGTTCTCCGGTCAACACCGTACAGACATAAGTTAATACCATAACCGCCACAAGGGAAAGTGTTGCACCACCATAACAGGTTTTTGTTGAAATGGGAACCTTCTTAATAGTCCCCTTCACAATATACCCCATCACAAAATATCCCAGATAGCAGGAATTTCCCACCAACGGAATCTGGTAAGCAATCTCCAAACCGCTGAGTGCAATCACATAATCCAAAGTCAAGCACACAAACCACATGGCCACAAAATATCGCATCAAAAAATCCTGCATATTTTTGAACATGCTCTGCAAGAATGGTAATACCAGATACATTCCAAGAATCGCATATAAAAACCAGAGATGCGCTTTCACCGGCTCCTCAAATATCAACCGAACATCATATACACGATCCCGATAAAAATAATTCCATACATAGTATATGCCGCTCCAGCCAATCAGTGCGCACAAGGTATTTCCTACTCTGTGCAAACTCTTCTTTACCAAAATCGTCTCATCTAATAATAACGAACCACTTATCATAAAAAAGATTGGTACGGCCACACGGCTGATGGTATTCAATACAATCGAAAAGATATAAGATGCATTGCTCACTTCACCTAGTCCATAACCTCGGCTATAATAGTTTGCCACATGAATACAGACCACCATAAAGCAGGCAACCACCCGTAGCACTTCAATATTATAATTCTTTTCCCGCTTCACTGCTATTGTCACCTTCCTCTACAGAATTCCCCTCTAATCCGAGGCGCTTTCTCTCTTCAGCAACAATATTCTTCATAACCGCATTTTCATTTATCTGTGTATCCATCTCTCCGATAACTGACTCGTCGGCAAATTGATCAAACAACTGCGACTTCTGCTTCAAAATCTCCATTACCCTTTCATCAACCGTGTCGTCCATCAACAATCTATGTACAAGAACAGACTGGGATTGCCCCATACGATATGCTCTTGCCACCGCCTGGGTTTCTAAGGACGGTTTAATCTGCGGTTCACAAAATACCACAACACTCGCTGCTTGAATATTCAAACCAACACCGCCTGCCTGAATCTGACAAACTAAAGCAGAACCTGCCTGTGCATCCTTTAGCTTATCAATCATTCCCTGTCTTTCACTGGCCGGAACACTGCCATCTATCACACCGATGCAATACTCTCCAAGCATAGTAGAGACCTTCGCCAACACATCCTTGAAGAAGGAGAAGATGATGAGCTTCCTGCCACCCTGTTTTGCATCCTCACATATTTCCATCAAACGCTGTGCCTTGGTTGATTTCTTCATATCTGACAACTGCCAAGACACCTGACGAACTGCCATAAAGCTTCCATTTACCAAGGCATCCTTGTACGCATTCATTTCATCTGAATTCATCAGACCCCATTGCTCTTTCTCCACAAGCTCCGGCAACTCCTTCAATACATCCTCTCTCACACGACGAAGATACACCGGCGCAATCGCCTTACGGAATTCCTCTGCGTGAATCAGTTGCTTCATATCCTTAATCTGTTCTGCCACCTGTGGCTGCAAGCACTTAATCAAAAACTGCATTTCCTCTACTTTATTTTCCAACGGAGTACCACTCATAAATAACACTCTCTTTGCTTTCGCTGCCGCTGCCATAACAGACTTTGTTCTCTGTGCCTCTGGATTTTTCACATAATGCGCCTCATCTACCACCATCAACTGCAGGTCAACCGTTGCAGGAATTGGAAGCTTATTAAGCGTCTCAAAGCTCGTAATCGCCACGCCACCTTTTGCGGCCCAGGTCGTAATTTCCATCGCACGATTCTCACCATATACTTCAATCGACTGCAAGCCGGTCTGTGCCTCTATCTCACGCTTCCAGTTCACTACGACACTAAGTGGACAGACTACCAAGAAATGCTTACCACCATTTGCCGCCAAATGACAAAATGCAGCAATTGCCTGCATAGTTTTTCCAAGACCCATCTCATCCCCAAGTAGCACTCTCTCCTGATGTAATATGTACTTTGTTCCAAAGATCTGATATCTTCTAAGAGTTGCCTTGAGACTACCTGTATCAAGCGGAAAATTCTCAATACTCTTTAACAATTCTTCCGGCAACGCACTTGCACTCTTATCTATCGTCTTTGCCAACGCCTCGCCCATCACCGCTTCTAGCATAGCATAAAATGGTGCAGCATTTTGTCTACATGCTGTCAAACAATCCACCTGAGCCTCCGGTGTGCTATTCTTCGCTGTAACGTTTTGTAACGCTCGACGCTGTGTTCCATTGATACCATTGTAATCCTCAATAATTTTCGGAGCCTTTACACCATACTCTCCCGCTGCAATATCATTCAAAGTTCTAGCAGCATTTTCTGCTACTGTTTTCTTTTCTTTTGAAGTAAATGCCCATTTTAATCCAGCAAACATAACCTGCACTTCTGAAACACATTTTTGAATCGTATTGTGATTGCCATTGTACAAGGCTTGCGCTTGTTTTAGGGGTTCATCATTTCGAATCAAAAAATATAAATCCTGAATAAGCTTTTGTTCTTCCATGCTCAAATTATCCGCAGTTAAAATTACCTGCGCACTCTTTTCTGTACTCATTCTAAGTAGTCTTGCATTACTCTCAATTTTAGCCGCAGTCGCCTCACCGATTCCCTCAATGGTCTGTAGCTGGGTGGCTGACATTTTAGACGCCTGCAAGATTGTATTGATACCAGCATTTCTCAAAATACCAACCCGGATGCCATCTTTATCAATATTAATATTCTCAATATCCATTCCACCCAAAATCTTTTCTGTCTGAAGATTTTGCAGTTTCTTATAATATAGACGGATGTCATTTTCTACCGTTTGCTTTTTTACAACAATATCTGACATGGATTTATCCAATTTTTGACAAACTCTACTGTTCTCTTTTATCTGATTGATTTCCTGCTTTGAAAATGATGCCATATTTGCTCTCCTATCATCCTGTAATTTCTTCGGGTAATTCTTTCCAACGAGAGATTGGCAGAAATTTACATTTCTGCCAATCTCTTTCGTATTGCTTGTAACGCTTCCTCCGGTGTGTCAATTCCCCTCACCGCATCCTCCATCGGACAAGGACCCGTTCCTGTGCGGTTTCGAATCCCCTTCACACAATCATCAAAGTGGAGCAAAATACCATGTGCTTCTAATGTAGCTTTTGCAAGCTCGCTGATGACCGGGGTATAGATTTCCCTCACACCCAGCAATACATATAACATTGCTGCACCTTTTCCAATCACCTTGTCTGCCACGACAGCTTCCGTAAAATCTGTTCCATTCTCCAGCCACACCAACAACGGTTTCACACCGCGTTCCACGCTGGTGTACACCTGCTTGTCCTTTATCACCACACAGGTATAACCACCATCTATCATACGCTTCTTTGCTTCTTCCAAATCCTTATTCATGTACACTCATTTTCTCCACAATCCGAACAATAAGTGGCAACAAGATTAACTGAACTGCAATACCGGTCACACCGTTCACTGTACCAGTCCACACAGACACTACAGCAATCTCTGTAGTACCCAACACATAAAATGCAACAGCAAGTGCTATTGCTCTACACACACGACCTGCAACCTGTGCAACAAACACCTTTAGTATAGTTGGCACATTCGACTTACGCAAAAGTCCGGCAAACAAACCATAGCTACAAAGCTCAATCATCATAAATGGAAGAACTGCTGCGCCAGGCATTCCTGATAATGCAAAGCTACAAACAGGTCCCAAAAGACCTGCAATTGCTCCTGCAAATGGTCCTGCCAACAAACCAACCAACAGAATTGGTAAATGCATTGGTAACAACAACTCACCAAAGGCTGTCCCCATTCCGGTTGCCTTACCAATCAAATGTACAAGCTGTGGAAGTGCAACCGCGGATACAATCGCTACAATTGCTGCAACGGTCTGCATCTTCACAGACAAATTCGCTTTTGTAATACTGTGATTTCTTGATGTCATCTCTATTCCTCCTAAATCTATTCTCTACCATCCTTTGTACCTTCCTCGAGTGTATCACATTTATTACACTTCAACAAGATGTTTAGAAAGAGGTTCCTCAAACTTCATTTAGGCTACATCAAATTATTGTCACAAACCACATTCCAGCCCCTGAAGATGTTGCGCTTTCCTTAAGCACTATGATAAAATAATGTAGGAGATTTTTCTACTAAAAATTATTTATTCGATATAGACGTGGGGGATAACATTATGATTTACAACTGTCCAAATTGTATGGCTGCACTGATATTCAATCCTGACACGAAAAAGATGGATTGTCTTGCTTGCGGAAGTACATTTGATGTGAAGGAATTTGAAGATAAAACGAAAAAGCAAGAATCTTTAGAAGAGGCTCGCACACAAAAGCTTGAGCGGTATAACGTGGAAGATGATGAGATGATGGAATATAACATTTATTCCTGTACTGCCTGCGGCGCTGAGCTTGCAGTAAATGACGTGGAAGCTTCCACCTTCTGTTCTTACTGTGGACAACCAACCATTGTATTTAGCAGAGTTACTTCTGCCAAGAAGCCAAAGCATATCATTCCTTTTATTGTGACAAAGGATCAGGCAGTTGCATCCATTCGCAAGCATTTATCCGATGGATTCTTTATTCCAAAGGAAATTCGCAATTTTGAAATAGAACGTGTGCGTGGAATCTACGTTCCGTTCTGGCTTTATGATGTCGCTTATTCTGACCAGCAATATCTAAGCGGTCGGGTGAAATCCGGGAAGAACTCTGTAACCAGATACTTCTTCCGTTCCGGAGAATGCACCTTCCACAACGTAACCTTGGATGCATCCAAGCAATTAAATGACGAATCTTCACAGCGACTTGAGCCATACGACACTACGCTTTTAACACCATTTGATGCCGGATATTTTTCTGGCTTCTATGCGGACTGCTTTGATATGGAGGCTTCACAAGTAAAAGAGCTTGCCATCCAACGTATCAGCAATCTATTTAACGACCAGATTGAAAAAACAGTCAGAGCCTCGGATGTGAAAATTATACATAATGAACCCACCTACGATATTATTAAGACAGAATATGCCATGTTCCCTGTATGGTTCTTAACCTTCCTTTATAACGACACACCATACACAATTCTGGCAAATGGACAGACTGGAAAGGTAATTGGTGCAGTTCCGTTTAACAAGGCGAAGGTGAACGCACTATTTTGGTTAATTGGTGCCGTTGCTTCCTTCTTGGCCACCGCCATTGTATATGGACTATTACAAGTAGATGACGAAGACATCGCGCAACTCTTAGGTTCCATTGTGATGGGTGGTGTGATTATGTTCTCCACCGGACGCAGTAAATTCAAACGCATCAAGGAAAGCATCAAGCTTTCTAGTTCACAGACCATTAACCGTTTTGTAAAAGACAGACAGGAGGGATAAATATGCTAATAGTTGCACTGATCATAGGTTGTTTTGTTGGATTTTCATTTGCATATATGATGACCGGCATATTAGTCGCCAAGTCCAATGACCACGGAGACAGCAAGGGCAATTTCAGTGATTTTGCTCAGTATCCGGTTAATATTATTCATCAACAAAACAATATACGACGACCAAAATTTTGAGTAAATATCAAATTCAATCTATTTCTATAAAAACCAAAAGGACATAGCACCATCGAAAAGACGCTATGTCCTTTTTCCTAACTCTTTGCCAACACCACAATCGCTATAATCAATAACGGTATTCCACTAATCAATCCAACAGGTGCAGGACCAAGTATCATCTGGTCCATATATTCAGAACCACCTACCATCATCGGAACCGTTGCTATTGCATTGATAGATCCATGCATCAATTATCGTCAAAATATTCCCTTTAAATTTGGGTTTCCAACCCATACCACGAAGTGGAATCCCAGCGAGCAGTGTACCTACAAAGGGAGCATACATACTTACTGCCAATATCATCGTAAATGCAATCTGGTTTCCTTTCCATACCATCATACTGGCAATCACCTGCAGCACCCATGCAATCGCAAAGGTCCAGATAATATATTTCGCAAACTTCTTACCTTCCCAGGCTCTCGCTGCCACCTCTTCCACATTTTTCATATTGTCCATGTTTTCTGTGGTGTCATTTATTACTTCTTCAACCTTCGTATTCTTATCTTGTATAATCCCATTCTGCTCTTCCATACTCTTTTCCTCCAATCATGTCTTGTAAATCAGCATCCTGCAATCACAAAACCCAAACCAACCCCATCTCAACAAACCACATTCAACACATCATACTATCCGGTCACGCCTCGTTACCAGTCACTTTCTCAATCGGCTGATATACCTCTACACAGAATCCATTGTGTCCACAACCAGTACAGGTAAGTTTTCTAGTTGTTGGTGTATGCGCCGCCCAGAAAAACTCCTTCTTATTTGGGTGAAACACTTTATGGCATTCCGGACAAATATAAGCTACATTCCGATAGTAATATCTGACCAACCATACTGTCACTGGAACTAAAATTAACATTGCACTCCCAAACAACCACCATTTTCCTGTGATAATACTGATTGCCAAGGTCGAATACTCTATGACATTGCCAATAATGCCAATCCCCAAAATAACTGTATGGGTTCTTCTTAATTCCTTTCTAGTCTTCATTTGATTCGCTATGTCATCCAAATGTTCTACGGAAAATCGCGAATATTGTTTCATTTCCTTCTGAAGCATCTCAATATTTGCTTTCTGCTTTTCCTTCTCTGCCAGTTCAGTCTTGACCTCAGAAAGCTGTTGCTCTAGCAATACGGAAATAACATTCTCTGCATTGTCTGCATCTAGGATTTCGCCAATGCTGTTAATCTGAATTCCAAGGTCTCTTAAGAAACAAATGATACGAAGCTTCCGCAAATCATCCTCATTGTATAATCTTCTTCCACCTTCGCTAAAATCACTTGGTATCAAAATTCCTCTGGAATCGTAATATTGCACCGTGCGAACCGTCACCCCTGCAAGCTTTGCAATTTCTCCTGTTGTATATTGTGACATAGCTTTTCACCACCTTTCGAAGCCTAGAATACTATATGACGCAACGTTACAAGCAACCCCTAACGCTACGTCATTTTTTGTTTTTTATTTTTTCTATTAGACATTCTATACTTTACTACGTAAATTGACAAGTAAAACGACCTTCGGGAAAATCAGCCAATCATCTTTTCTGACATTAGAAAAGGAACCAGACCCTGCCTAGTTCCTTCTCCACCTCTCGGCACTCCAATTTATTAATCTTTGCATTCAAGGTATCCCACATAAATGGTGAATGCGCCGCAACACTAAACGCTACCTATGTTCTCGTTTACTGTTTTTACTGCTATACATCTTGTTATCTGTAATTCGAATACAATCTGCCAAGTGCATCTCCGCACCAACCTTAAAGACCTCATATCCATAGCTCAAAGAAAGCTTTGCTTTGTTTTCTTCATCCTCATTATAAAATCTTACTACTTCCTCTACATTCTTCCAATAAGTCTCCACTTCCTTTTCGCTCTTAACCTTACCCATAACGATAAATTCATCACCGCCGTAACGAATCACCTTGAATTTTCCTGCACATCTTTGCAATACATTCGCAGCCGCCATAATGATACGGTCGCCCTCTTCATGTCCGTACTCGTCATTGATTTTTTTCAAGCCATCCAAATCAATGAAGGACAACTGTAACATAGAACGGGACATCATACATTTCTTCTTAATTTCACTGAAGAAGCGTTCCATTCCAAAACGGTTAAATACACCAGTTAGTGAATCTCTTATATACATCTCATCCAAACGCAGCATCGCATTTCTCAACAAACTCTGCTTACGGATATTCTCAACTGAGTCACCCATTTTAATCAACCAGCTAACATACAACGGATTTCCCATAGGGAACACACTATCTACAAACACAAAATATCCAAAATTACGATCCAAATAATGCATCGGCGAAAAGATATATAGCTTAGGTTGTTCTGTATCCTCAAACAAAGTATCAAATGCTAACACAGATTCAAAGGAGGCTTTTTGCCGAAACATCCCTTTTTTATAAGCCAGCAATACCCGCACCCGCTCCGTATATGCAAGCCTTTCCTCTATACTCATATCTTCCTGTTCAATGACATCCAGTTCAAATACGGTTTCCACAAAATCCTCATTAACACACCAATAAAATTCTGGCGGATCAATATGAGCGATAAAGGACTGCAAGCAGCCTAGCCAACCTACAACTCCGTCACACTCCATAATATTCTTTTCTAAGATGATCATTTGTTGAATCAGTTTTCTCTGTACCACTTCCGTTGTGCTATAGGATTTGTGATGTCTTTCCGGTTTCGGTCCTTTTTCTTCACAACCACAGCTCTCATTCAACACCACTTCATCTGGTAACAAAATAGTCTTTTCAATTTGTCCACCATTCACTTCCTCTATCAAGACCTCACAAGCCTTGCTTCCGAGTTTGTGAAAGCAACCTCTCACTGTAGTCATAGCCGGACTATGTTCCTGACCTTCTGTAGAATAGTCGTAGCCAGAAATCACTACGTCCTCCGGTACTCTGTAGCCTCTTTCCATCAAAATATCACAAACTGTAATCGCCATAGTATCATTGGCACAGACAATTGCTTCCGGAAATTCAGCACCGCCGGATAAGATTTCCTTCACTGCCAATTCACCACCGGTAACATAGAAATCTCCCTGGGTAACCCGCTCCGGCACAACCGGTATTCCATGCTCTGTCAACACATCCACATAAGCCCGGTAACGCGCTTCTCCATCCGGATTACCTTCCACGCCCCTGACAAAATGAATCTTACTAAGCTTATGGTCCACCACATAGTGCTCCATCAACTGGCGCATTGCTGCATAGCTATCTGTGCGCACACTTGTACAGTTCTCTAACTCACAGCCAACGGAAACAATCGGACAACTCACATCCTCCAATATCTCCTCGATTCGCGCCCGATTCCCTTCTGTATGAAATGCATTTGCAAAAATAATCACACCATCAAACAAATTCAAATCCGGTAGATACGCTATATTTAATTCTCCAAGATTTTGCTTATCCTTTTCAGACACACCTGTAAACCATAGAAATACCGATACATTAAATCCATGCTGTTTTCCATATTCCTCTATTCCCCGCAAGGTTTCTGTTTGTGCATCTGCATCCAATGCTGTCATAAGCACAGCTATGTTTTTCCATTTCATAATCCCAACATCCTATTCTGTTTGATTTAATTCTTCTAATCGAAACTTTACATTTTCAGATATACTCTTAACCACATCTGCTTCTGCCACAATCTCCTGTGTACTAGCGGCAAGATTCGTTAATCTATCATTAATCTCTGCAATCGAGTCTGTCAGTGTCTCGGTTTCCTCTAGTAGCATACGAACCGCATCCACAATCTCCGCACGATTTTCGTCACTCTCGCTGGCAAGTGCACGGCTTGTTTCCGCCAACGCCTTGATTTCACTGGCTACCACACCAAACCCCTTACCGACGGCTCCATTTCTAGAGGCTTCTACAGTCGCATTCATAGCAAGTAAATCGGACTGCTGGGCAATCTTTGTGATATGCTTATTGTTCTTCTCTAGACTCTGTAATAAATTTTCCATATCAGAAAATGAGGATTCAAGTATAGTACAAAACTCTGATATCTTAACCATTGCACTACTCACCGCACTACTCTCGTCTGCATTCACCTTGTTACCATGAAGCATCTCATCAATGGACTCATTTAACGTTTCAAAATCGTCCTGAATGAAACGTGCCATCTCCTCATTTTTAAGCAAAATCTTGCGATTTTGAGTCTCAATTCGTTCTGAGAATTCCTGCATTTCATTCTTCATATAATGAATACAGTTCTTTGGCGTATTACAGTTGTTAAAGATTGCCTCCGCCATTTCTGTACAGTTATTATAACCACAGGCTCCACAGTTAATGCTGCGCTCTACGTAGGTGCGTTTCCCCATCTGTTGAAATACTGTGCTAAGCTCCCGCTCTCTCGGTTTTTGTAAAGATACCGTATGTGATTTATCCGAATAGTTTCGCATAAAATCACTGAGCTTTAGCTTACTAAATTTCGCATTTAACATTCGCAAGCGATTCTTCGGTGACATATTCTTAGAAAATGGATGGAACAACGCATTCTTCTTCGATTTTTCCTTAATCCTCTGTAATTCATAGTAGGTATCTTCCGAATTACTCTTCGATTCTTCAATACCAGTTCCATAGATACACCCTCTGTCACAATTCAAAATATCTACCATAAATGGTAGCTTTTCTCCATTTTGAATTCGTTCCTTGTAATTCTTTAAAAACTCATATGCACGTTTTTCACCCTCCACCTGACGAATGAAAACGTCCTCGCCACAGAACCAATATACATTTTCCTTCAATCCACCTGGCATAGGATAAATGGAACCCAAACCATATTCCACCTCGTCCTTGGCATTCGCGCCACTTATATTGTGTCGTCTCACATACTCCATCAAATGATCAAAGGTCACGTTATAGGAAATGTAGCCATATGTATTCGGATCGTCAATCTCTTTCTTCTTTGCGATACACGGACTAATAAATGCAAGCTTATCCTTAATCTTCATATATTTCTTTGCATAGATTGCCGTACACATCATCGGACTGTGAACTGGCACAAGCTTGTCAATCAATTCCGGTTCATAATGTTCAATATAATTTACCACAGCAGGACAAGGCTGCGAAATACCGCCCTTTACATTATTCTTTGACAGATAATTAATATAACCCCACGTTGTAATATCTGCACCAAAGCTTACACTGATAATTCGATTGACTCCAAGACTCTTTAAGCCTCCTAAAACAGCTCCATACTCTCTTGGATAATTCGCCTCAAAGGCAGGTGCTAACAAGATAGAAATTCTCTCTCCTCGAGCCAGATCGTTAAAAAACCTTTCTGTATCGTCGCAAAAGCTTCTCGCCTGATGCTCGCAGGCATCAAAGCATGCTCCACAACTAATACAGTTCTCACTATGCACTTCGATTCTTGTCCCCTGCTTTGACTCCACAGAATAGTTTGCAGTTAACACTGGGCATACCGATATACAGCGGTTACACCCCTGACATTTCTCATTGGTATACACCAATTCATTCGTTCCTTTTTGCCCCATCGTTCTTCTCCTTTTTATTAAATCATATGTACCTATTTTGCTTGTTGCCTACACATTTTCATCTTATATTGCGCACAATCCGACTCACAATTTCACCCTTGCAAGTGAAATCATATCGTCATTATACCACACATTTTTTCCAAGCAAAAGAAAAAGCATTAGCTATCTCCTTACATACTTCGGGATACTCCACAAGTTTCACTTATTTCCGATACTCCCTTGGTGAACAACCAAAGCTGTTCTTAAAGGCTTCTGCAAAATAGCTTGCACCAGAAAATCCAGTCTCATAAGCAATTTCTGTAATGGTCATCTTGGTTTCCCGCAGCAGCTCTGCTCCTTTTTGTAAACGAAATTCTGTCAAAAAGCCAATCGGCGTACAACCTACATATTCTTTAAAAATCGCAGTACAAGAGGTCTTCCCAACATTTCCAGCTCTACAAATCTCTTCTAAAGACATCTTTTCGCGATAATGCTCATGGATGTAGGTAATCATATTTTTCAAACTGGATAAATGATGATTTGGCACCGCAGGAATTACAGCACGCTCACCCATGTTTTCATATAACACTTCCCAAAGCTTTAAAAACTCTTGTTGTATCTTTAGTTCTGCTGCTCCACTGCGAGAGGTCTCATAAATCTCTCCAACATAACGAAGAACCTCTGCATGCCATGGAATATTATTTTGAAGAAAAATATATGGAATATTTTCGTTTGTCAAAACCGGCGCAACGTACAACTGCTCCACACGAGGCAGCGAACAAAGTAGCATGGGGTGTATCACTGCACAATAAAACTGGCTATAGGCTCCGTCATCCGACAAAATGTAATGGAACTGTTGTGCATTGACGAAAATACCTTCCCCTGCACACATCCGAATAATTTCTCCATTTACATTGTATAAAACACTTCCCTCTATCACAGCAATAAATTCCACATCATGATGCCAGTGGCTCTGGGCAGAGCTTGGTTTGCAATCAAAATCAAAGGTATTTTTTCGCAACAATACAGGAAAATCATCCCAATCATAATGTACCTTTTCAAAACCATTACTGCGAACCTCGGGGATATCTGTCATTTTGTTCATCTTTCACACCTCCGAAACATTGTTATTGTTTTATGGTATATTCTAATATTTATATCCCTTTTTATGAATTATAATGACAAACAACACAAAGTCAAGATTGTTATATACAACAGATACAATATCGCCAAATCATAGTATAACGCATCTTTATAAGAATCTATTACATAAGGAGGAATGCAAAAAATGAAACTATTTAAGAAACTAGATTTAACACCACAAAAAATCATACCAGCCACCATAACGATTATACTCTCATCCATTATCATTATGATTGGCTACTACTTTGGTATACAGTTAGTGACCGGTGTACCCGTGACAAAGGATTGGGTGGAGGAAGATGTATCATTAGAAACCCTATTACAGGATGCCAGCGAATCCGGCGAAGCATCTCTTAATATGATGCTATCCCACTTAAAAATGATTTCCAAGGAGCGCCACACCACCAATTCAGAAGAGATAGGTGCCATTCGAGAGTATCTATGCGACCAATTTGAAATTATGGGATACGAATACGAAATTATTGAAGACACCTATGAAGGTAAAGAGCTTGCCGTTTTGGATATACAACATCATTTAGGTCTGAGCAGGGAGGACGCCCAGGCTGAACAGGACCGCAAATCAGGTACGTTCAAGCATTACTATAGTGAACATTATAAAGAAAACTATGAGGATGAAGAAATACTACCGGTAAAACATCTTTTGGTAAAGGTCGTTCCAGAAAACATTTCCAACGAAAAAGCTGTATTGGTTATGTGTCATTATGACGGTGTACGCTCTAGTACGAATACAGCCAACGGTGGTATGTCTGTTGCAAGCATATTAGAGGCCATGCGCCTACTTAAAAATCAGGAATTGGTTCGTCCTGTATATTTCTGGTTCTCGGACGGAGAAGAAGTAAGTCTACTCGGTGCAGAAACATTATTAAATGACCATACGGAGTTGGCAGAGAACGTAGAATATGTGTTGAATTTTACAGGCTATGGACCGGAGGGAAACCAATTTCTAATCGCAACCAACCAAGACAATAGTGCTATATTGCAACACCTCAAAAATGCCAACACCAAAATTGTGGCCTTCAGTTTATTTTCTAACGGATTTTACAAATGGGGAACCGATGAGTATCTCAATGTATTAAAACCAGTTGGTTTTCAGGGTCTTGATTTTGCGGCCATTATAGACTCAAATGAATATTATAATACAATGCACGACTCCATTGAAAACCTAGACCGTGATTATGCAAATACCGCACTTTACAACATAACTACCCTCATCTCATATTGTGCCTCCACAGACACTAATCACATCACCTTGTCAGACGGAACCACTTCCGATAGCGTAATAACGAACCGCGATACCATATTATTCACGCTACCATTTTTCAAGCAAGTGAATGTTCCTGCCAAGCATTTGCAAATTGCACATTTCATAATTATTGCTGCCATCCTTTTGGTTGTTTTTATCCTGCTGAAAGTAACCAATACCGTAAAACCAGAAAGCAACCTGTCCGAATTTGTTGCTTATATTGGCGGCGGGTTATTAACCGTCCTACTAAGTGCTTATATAATTGACTTGCTAACTTCTCACTTTATTAGCTGGACAATCCGTGGTTATGTTTTGATTCCGATTTCCTTCGCTATGCTTTACATACTCACAAAGGCACTCGGATTAAAAAAAGGCGAAGTCGGAACCTTTTGGTGTTTATTTATATTCCTCGGAGCACTTAGCATCCTTACGACTTTATTGATTCCAGAATTGTCCTACCCATTTGTAGCTGCATTTATTGTCTTAAATGTAATTGAGCTGTTGATTGCGTATACCAATGGAATCTTAAGAACCATTCTGGTATTACTCGTAACCATTCCAGGAGGTGCACTTATTGTATCCCTATTTGCAACATGGCAAGTAATCGCTTATGCAACAGTCGGTCTTACGCTGTTTGGTGCATTATTCCTAATTCTCATGCCTGCATTTTGCGTCGTTTACCACGGAGTAAATGCTGCCATAAATTCTGTAGTAAAACCAGTGTTCCAGCCTACTGTATAGCCTCGTATTCCAGATGAATTTTAGTGTTCCGATTACAAAATTTACCATGTAAAAAAGAATCATCCAAAGGATGATTCTTTCCTATTAAGAAAATAATTGGTCTTTCTTTAAAATCTCATCTAATATTCTAGTAATACGATTCAAATCCTGTCTCATCTCCTGACGACTCTGTTCCAAGCGTTTTTCACTGTACATATTTTTTGTAATCTCAAAGGAATCTCTGCCATTGTTAATCGCGATATAAGCAACTCCTTCCTTGAAACTGATGTTGGTATAACCGAGTGCATATTTATCCGCCTCGATTACACTCTCCATAAATTGCGGTGTCAGAATATAAAATGCCATTTCTTCATCCGTGGTCTTTACCTCAAACTGCTCATTGAAAGCGGTACTTTCTAATTCCACAACACGTTCCTTTGACTCAAACCCCAAAGACTTTGCAGCAGATTCAAACAAATCATCCAGAAAGCCCTTTTTCTTCTTTGCATTCCTACGCTCTTTAATCTTCACATATCCGTTCATTTCTTTTCCTAATGGAATTCGAACAAAAGGTCCTTTATAAACAGTTCTCCAACTGGTAGAGGTATGACCATCACTATCTGTATCTTGCTCTTCGATTTCCAACTCAAGATCGCAGTATACGAATGGATGACCTTTATAACTTCCCTTAATATAATCAGAACCTGTAATTCTGTCGTATCCTGGCATAATTCCAGATGCGCGAATCGCCTTTTCATTCAATTTATTGCTGGGATCATATTCTATAATCTCAATCTTTTCTGTAATAATGGGCTTTGCCACATATTCTCCAATATAATTCTTTAATTCCTTTTCTGCCTTTTTATGAACATTTTCACCTTTGAAACGGTATATCTGACCTGCAATTCCCAACACGCCAAACAGTATTATAAAAAACGGAGCTTCTGCTCCCATGGAAATAAATGCTGCCACAAAACAGAAAAAAGAACCAAACGAAGCCACTGCCCAAAATGTAAGCAGTCCTTTTGCTTTCTTTTGTCTTTTACGAATTTCTTTTACAATTGTATTGTTATCCATCACGCATCTCCCTATTTCCTAATCCTTTATTCGAATTTTATTTTAACAAGTCATATAACAATATTATATAAAATCTATTCTATTTTATCAATCAACCAAGCCTTACATTTTCTAGATTTGCGCCCTGCCAGGTTGCAACATTGTCGAAACACATCAAATAATTTTTTAATTTTTCGTTGACAAATAAAAAACACAGTCCTATAATGACAAAAAACCGATGAGAAAGAGTAAGTAAGTCATATCCCTTTTTCCACAGAGAGCTGTAGGTGGTGAGATTACAGCGAAAAATATAGGACCGAATGGACTTTCGAGGGCAATCAGAAATAGAGTTAATATTCTAGAGTATGTGCGACGGAGCTAGACTCTCCGTAACCAAAAGTCAGCATATGATGGTATGCGTTGAGTGGGCGTATTGTAATGATACGTCAAGCCGGGTGGCACCGCAGGTTGTATTTTCATCCTGTCCCAGCAGAATCTATCGACTGGGATGGGATGAAAGTACAACCTTTCTTTATTTTCTCCTGTCCCCAACAAGAAAGGAGACAGAATTATGTCAGAAAGAAAAATCCCTTACAAAATCTATTTAGAAGAAAACGAGATGCCAAAGAAATGGTATAACCTTCGTGCTGACATGAAAAACAAGCCAGCACCACTACTTAACCCTGGTACACTTAAGCCGATGACTGCCGACGAGCTTGCGCCAGTATTCTGCGAAGAGTTAATCAAACAGGAGCTAGACGACACTACCCCTTATTTTGACATTCCACAGGAGATTCAGGATTTCTACAAAATGTACCGTCCTGCACCTTTGGTTCGTGCCTACTGTCTGGAAAAGAAATTACAGACTCCAGCAAAGATTTACTACAAATTCGAAGGCAACAACACCAGCGGAAGTCACAAGCTAAATTCCGCCATCGCACAAGCCTACTATGCCAAGAAGCAGGGCTTAAAGGGTGTAACCACCGAAACCGGAGCTGGTCAATGGGGTACTGCCCTTTCCATGGCATGCTCTTACTTTGACTTAGATTGCAAGGTATACATGGTAAAGGTTTCCTATGAGCAGAAACCATTCCGCCGTGAAGTAATGCGTACCTACGGTGCATCTGTCACACCTTCTCCATCCATGGAAACGGAAATCGGAAAGAAAATCCTTTCTGCCCATCCTGGAACCACCGGAAGTCTCGGCTGTGCCATTTCTGAAGCTGTAGAAGTAGCCACAACCTCGGAAGGATACCGCTATGTACTTGGAAGCGTGTTGAACCAAGTATTGTTACATCAATCTGTGATTGGTTTAGAGACCAAAGCTGCATTAGACAAATATGGCATTGAGGCAGATATTATTATCGGCTGTGCCGGTGGTGGTTCTAACCTTGGCGGACTTATTGCACCATTTATGCGAGAAAAGCTTCGCGGAGAAAAGGACTACCGTATCATTGCTGTAGAGCCTGCATCCTGTCCAAGCTTTACACGTGGTAAATACGCATACGATTTCTGTGATACCGGTATGGTTTGTCCCCTTGCCAAAATGTATACCTTAGGCAGCGACTATATCCCTGCACCAAATCACGCAGGCGGTCTTCGCTATCACGGTATGAGTTCCACTCTTTCTCAATTATATGATGATGGTTTGATGGAAGCTGTTTCTGTGAACCAGACCGATGTCTTTGCCGCCGCAGAGGAATTTGCAAGGGTGGAAGGAATTCTGCCTGCACCAGAGAGCTCTCATGCAATCAAGGTTGCCATTGACGAAGCGTTAAAGTGCAAGGAAACCGGTGAAGAGAAAACCATTGTATTCGGTCTTACCGGTACTGGCTATTTTGACATGGTAGCATACGAGAAATTCCACGATGGTGTTATGGATAACTATATTCCAACGAATGAGGAGATTGCGAAGAGCCTGTCAAAGCTTCCTAAAGTGAATTAAACAATTTTTCTGCTAATATTCCAATAGGCTAACGCCTGCCTATTCGACCTTGTTAATACAATCAGGGGTTCCACATCATAATACACGGAACCCCTGGTTACATTTCACTCTATTCAATCAAAATATCTCTCCTCACCGAAACTCAATTGAATTTAGAATTTTCGCTATACTATCGATATCGTCTGCATCAATGTACATCATATAGACCATATTTGACATTTATATGCTGCTGTAGAATCCCAATAGTACACCCATTCTTCTTAATAGCTGTACTTCGGAATGTAGGGTACATAATCCGATACGTCATTACCAAACCATTTAAGTAACTGCACTCTCGGTTTTACAAATAAAACAATCCCTACATCACAAATCATCACAAATTTCTTTTTTGTAATACTCATGCACCAAATTTCGATAGCCCCATTCCTTCATCTGTTCATAGGTAATTTTGTAATTCCCTTTACCAACTTCACATTAGCTGCAATGGATACCAACTTGTTTTTGATATCGTTGCTCTTGTGCAAAACATTATATCATCCATAAAACAAATCCTTACACTAACATCGAACAGAACTCTGCTATCTTTACATCATCTTCCTCTTTTACATTTTCCTTTGGATCTATCAAAATAAGTTCTGCTTCGAATTGTTTAATACCAATGTACTTTTTCATTTTATCAATTGCTTTATCTGCGCCACCACCGCTAAAGCAAGTAAAAACTGCTATTTTCTTATCCTTAATATCCTTATTTTCATTGATAAAAGTTCTAAGCGGAGGTACAAATGTACTTGCCCATACAGGCGTTCCGAATATAATTCGGTCGTACTTCTCTATGTTAAATTCATACGGCTGTAATTTCGGTTTTTCTCCCATAACCGCACTTTTTCCACCCCAAACAATTTTCTTTGCTCCTTGGTCAGGATATGCCTTCACTGGTTCTATCCTAATGATATCTACTTCTCCTGAAGTTTTTATCTCGTCTGCAATTTTGTCAGCTACATATTTTGTATTCCCTGACATTGAATAATATACGATTGCTGTTCTCATTTCTTTTCCCACTCCTTTATTTGTTCTTTTGCCTCTTTGCACCACTCCATATATGACTCATATGTTTTGATGCCAAATTTCACCGTCAGATAGTAATGCTTATGTGTATCATCTTCCAAATACTGTGCTAAATTCTCCTTGAACATATTTAGAATTAATAATTCATCCTTGCACTTTTCTTCAAATCGCTCAATATGTTCCTTTGCACCTTCCATACCTGTTTCATTGCCAAAAAAAAGTTTCAAAAGTGTTTCATAGCGAAGTTCATCCTTTTCCACTGGCTTTTGTAACCACTCTTTTAATGAGTCTCTTCCGTACTCTGTAATAGAATAAGAAATCTTCTCCCGTCCATTGGAACTAGTATCTTTCTTTGTAACTTTTCCTTCCTTTTCAAGCTGATTTAAAGTCGGGTATATACTTCCGTAACTACCTCCCCAGAAAAAGCGAAGCGTTGTATCAAGTCTCTTTTTCATTCCTCATACGGATAATAATGCTCTGCCTTCGACTGAAACTCCTTCAAATCACAAATCTT
>CAYTOQ010000007.1:0-17880 GCA_964439445.1 uncultured Clostridium sp.
AAAAAACTATACACATTTGTTGTAAAATCAGTATGTTTGCGATACAATATACATATGCAAAGGATAGGATGTCAAACAGAGGAGAAAGAGCCTTTTGGGAGGGAATCCTACTTGGATGGGAGGTATAATGTATGGAATCAAGTGGTATGAAATTGTATGGTAATAGTGAGATGCTGTCGTGGGTGGGCAGCTTTGCAGACCGTATGAATGTGAGCCCTGAAAAAATCAAGATGTTGAATATATGTGGCAAGAAGAAAAATGTGTTGCCAACAATTGAAACCCATAAGAGAGTAATGATTTTTGCAGATGAAAGCCATTCTGATTTGTTTTATGAACTATGGGAAGGTGGATATGGCGATTATGATATGTGGATTGGAAAGGGTGTATGCTCGGATGATTCGGTAACAACCTGTAAAGTGAAAGAATACATGGATAAGAAAATAGAAGAGCCGTTGGTAATATTTATTATCAATGAGAACACGAGAGAGGCTTCTCGATATGGTATCCGTAATGAGTTTTTTTCTAGAGGTTCTGTGAATTATGTCGGACATGAGATTCGAGCGGTTATTATGAATATGTTATCCTGTGATGTGGGTGATACAATCTGTATTGTAAGTGGAGAGAGTATTGCAATTGAGGCGGCAATTACTGCAAGTGAGGGTACGATTATTGCAGTAGAGCCAGATGAGAGAGATATGCGCTCTATGCAGGATAATGTAAGCAAATTTGGTGTACATAACATTGAGATTATTCCACAGGTGACACAGGAGACGATGGCAACGGTTCCTGTTCCAAGATTAGCATTTATTGTGGCATCGAAACGATTAGAGGAAGAGATAAGTGTATTGTTAAAGGTGAACCCACAGATGCAATTTATCATTTATACCTTGGAATTGGATATGGTTGTTAGTATTAAAAATATCTTTGCGAAATATAATATTGAAAATACAGAAACTTTGCAGATTTCGGTTGCAAAGAGTGATAAACGAAGTGTTATGGTTTCACAACCGTCTCCGTGGATGATTAGTGGAGAGGCTAGAGTGTAGGAGGATGAGATGCGTAGAATATTTATATTAGTTTTTATGTTGTTAGGAATTTGCTCGCTAACTGGTTGCGGTGAAGATGATACAGTTGAGCGTGCAGAGCAGAAGGTTATTGAAGTGAAAGACGATGCAGAGCAGGTTGTAGATGAGAATAATGAAAAGGTACAATCGTTAGAAGATTATATGAAAGACAAGGAATAGAATAGTAATACTTTGCTATACTATAAAAAGGATGTTATCGATGGATGACATCCTTTTTATATTTGTTGAAAAAGAGGTGAAAGTATGAAAACAGGATTACAGATTGGGAAACAAAGCTTATGTTTTGATGAGCCTGTGTACATTATGTCATCAGCATGTATCGTTGGACCTAAGGAGGGTGAGGGTCCGTTAAAAGATACCTTTGATGAGGTGATGGAGGATCCTACTTTGGGACAGGATTCGTGGGAAGAGGGAGAGAGTGAGTTGATGAATCGAACTGTAGCTTTGGCAATTCGAAAAGCGAAGATAAAAACAGAGGATGTTCGATATATGTTTGCAGGAGATTTGTTAGGTCAGTTGATTGCGACGACTTTTGGACTGAAGGATTTTAATATTCCCCTATTTGGTCTTTATGGTGCTTGTTCAACTATGGGAGAAGGTTTGTCCCTTGGAGCGATGACGATTCATGCGGGCTATGCACAACGAGTGGTTGCAGTTGCATCCAGTCATTTTGGAAGTGCAGAAAAGCAGTTTCGTTTTCCGTTAGAGTATGGTAACCAAAGACCTATGTCATCGACATGGACCGTAACAGGAAGTGGAGCATTTGTACTTTCTAAAACAGAGGGTGATGTTATGATTACCGGCGTCACCACGGGAAAAGTGGTTGATTACGGAGTAAAGGATTCTGCGAACATGGGGGCTTGTATGGCTCCTGCCGCAGCAGATGTTATCTATCAGCATTTGAAGGATTTTGAACGAAAACCTACGGATTATGATAAGATTGTTACTGGAGACCTCGGTAGTGTTGGACAACAGATATTGTTTAAATTACTACAAGATCAAGGGTATGATATATCAACAGTGCATATGGATTGCGGAATGGAAATCTATAATGATCCTGAACAGGATACCCATGCAGGTGGTTCGGGGTGTGGTTGTTCGGCAGTAACGCTTGCTGGTAAGCTTATGAGAGAGTTGAGGGAAGGAAAACTTAAAAAAATATTATTTGTACCGACTGGTGCATTAATGTCTACGGTAAGTTATAACGAAGGACAATCTGTGCCGGGAATTGCTCATGCAGTGGTGATTGAAGCTAAAAATAAAGAGAGTATTTGATTGTTGTATCGATTAAGGTGAAGATTGTTAATTTATATATAAGAAAGAGGAATTAGATATGGGATTTATAAAAGCTTTTGTAATTGGTGGATTAATCTGTGTTGCTGCACAGATGTTGATGGAAAAGACAAAACTGATGCCGGGTAGAATTATGGTAATTTTAGTTTGCCTAGGAGCGATACTTGGTGCGTTGCAGCTTTATGAACCATTTCTTGACTTTGCAGGAAGCGGAGCGTCTGTACCCTTGACTGGATTTGGATATAATCTATGGAAAGGAATAAAAGAGGCAGTGGATAGTGATGGTTTTATAGGGTTGTTCCGCGGGGGATTTAAAATGGCAGCGGTCGGAACGTCTGCAGCGTTATTGTTTTCATATATTGCATCTTTGATTTTTCAACCTCAGATGTCTAAGTAGTATAGTAAAAAGATAAGGCACGTTCTGCGAACGTGCCTTGTTGATTATTGAATATAGATTCCCATTATATTGTGTAACCTGGCGGATAGCCGTGCAAAGAAGGAGAGCTTTTTGGAATTCGTATTTTGGTAAGCCCCTTCGTTAAATACTTCTCCGTCTGGAGGAGCAGTAGAATTGGAAGCTGGAACAAAGGTTGCTACAACAGTATGATTGCTGGTTACCGCTTCAAAGGTGTAGCTACTGATAGCCCCTTGTGCAACTCCGTTGATAGTGATGTTTGAAATGACATAACCATCATTTGGAACAAATGTTAATGTAGTGGTTCCGCCGAAGGCTACTTGGGTTTCGCCAACGATGCTGCCACCACCTTCCACCATAGTGGAAATAGTGTATATAGTAGGTGTTGCGTCAGATGTGGATTCGGCTTCTGCTTCATCTTGAGCTTCCTTCGTATGCACAGGGCAGTCGGTAACAGAGTAATCGATTGGTAAGTCGAAATCAGCATCCTCTAGCACAATGGTACCGTCATCCTCGATGGTGTAATGATAGGTAGTAGTTTTTGGACAATATTTTGTTGCCTTGTAGTGTGTCTCATCACACAATTTAACTGTAAGATGTACAGTACAAGTATCTTTTGGAACAGTACTTTCGGTAAAATATTCTGTAATGGTACTTTTGCATTTTCCTTCGATAGGCAATGCACCGGAGGTGGCACATACAGTTTCTGTTACAATTCCGCTTGGCTTTTCAAAGGTGACAGAAGTATCAAGTTCCTTTGTTGAAACGATTTCATCCATAATTTTTCTCCAGATAATCTTATGATAATTGCTGTTAGAAAAATCTGTATTTGAGTCATATCCCATCCAAATACTTGCAGTGTAATAAGGAGTTGAACCACAGAACCAATAGTCATAATTGTTGGAGGTGGTTCCTGTTTTTCCGGCTACTACCATACCACTAGAAAGTCTAGCAGCGGTTCCTGTACCAGAGGTGACAACATCTTGCATTGCGTCGTTAATCAACCAAGCAGTGGTATTCTTCATTACCTGTTTGGTTTCAGGTACGTTATCGATTAAAACGTTTCCGTCGTGGTCTAATACTTTGCTATAGAAGGTTGGCTCTACATAGGTTCCGGCATTGGCAATGGAAGCATATGCACCCGTCAATTCCAAATTGGTAACACCATTTGTTAAACCGCCAAGACACATGGATTCGTTTATGTCGTTTTCTGGTATGCCGTTGACAGAAGTTTCTCCATTTTTGAGTGTCGTAATTCCCATATTACAGAGATAGTCATATCCAACCTGTGGTGTGACATCTTGGAAACATTTTACTGTAATAATATTTAAAGAGTCTCGGATTGCAGAACGAATAGTCTGGTCTCCGCGATATCCACTGTACCAGTTTTTGATTGGGGTACCATTGCTATAGTTTGTAGGCTCGTCCGTGTAGGAGGTTGCTAAGGTCATTCCTGTTGTATCCAATGCTGGAACAAATGTAGATAATACCTTGAAGGTAGAACCTGGTTGTCTTTTCGAATCCGTTGCACGATTCAGTGTCAGATTTCCTTTTTTCTCACCTCTTCCACCACATATTGCCTTCACATAACCGGTTGCCTGATCGAGAATGACAAAGGAGGTTTGTGGCTGGATTGTGGTTGAAAAGGATTCAGCTAATTCAGAATACCCTGTTTTATCAATTATATATGCCTTATATTCATCAGCAGCGGCACGAGCGGTTTCCTCACTAGAGTATATGAGGTTGTACTTTGCATTACCGGTCTTTTCGATGTAATACTGCAATAAATGTCCGCTTGAGTAATTGTAGAGTTCGCCGGTTTTCTTATCTGTTAGTGTTAAAGCGTAATTTAATGCGACACTTGTTCCGGCAGGATAGTTATCTGGATTGTTGATTTCTGTATCACAGATTTTTTGTATTTCTTCATCCTGATTGATGTAGATACTTAAACCACCGGAATAGATTGTGTTGTAAGCTTGTGTTTCTGTGTAGCCTAGTTCGTTGACAAGCTGTGTGGTTAATGAGTTGATAACTGCATCAATGTAGTATGAATTGTATGTTTTGATTGCAGTATCCTCTTTTTGGTTGTTGAGAGAAATGCGCGCATATACGTCATCTGCCATAGCGGTGTCGTAGTCTTCTTGCGAAATCATTCCCTGTTCTAGCATTTTATTGAGGACAATGTTTTTTCTGCTTTTGTTGTTTTCGGGAAAGAGGATTGGGTCAAATTCCGTCGGACTTTGTGTGATTGCTGCAATGACGGCACATTCTGATAAGGTTAAGTCCATAAGGTCTTCTTTTCCAAAATATATTTCAGATGCTGTTTGTACACCATTGGCACCTTGACCTAAGTAGATAGCGTTCAAATAAAGCTCTAAAATATCCTTTTTATCAATTTGTTTTTCTAATTCGATTGCTAAGTATTGTTCCTGAATCTTACGTTTTAAAGAGTCCATAAAAGTTGACTCATTCAATCCTACGTTGAATACCTGGTTTTTAATTAATTGCTGTGTGATGGTGGAGGCACCTTCTGTAAATCCGCCATTTTTGACGCCGACAAAGAATGCTCGCAAAATTCCTCGGGCATCAATACCATTATGTTCCCAAAAACGTTCATCCTCAATTGCGACAAAGGCATTTGTTAAATCGGTTGGGATGTTGTCGTATTCCACATAAATACGATTGGAATTGGCAGTGGAAAGTGTAGTGATTTCCTTGCCATCCTGGTTGTATATTGTGGTTTGAAAGCCTTCAAGCTGTACGCTTTCTTCGATTTCGGCAATGTCAGGTGCTGTACTAATAATGGCAGAAACCATTCCTAATCCGGCTCCGATTGCTGCTAATATGCAGAACAAGAATAAAAACACAAAGGTTTTAAATATCCAATAGGATAATTTTTTTTTGTTTTTGGTATGTTTTGATACCAAACGCTTTTGTTTCTTTTGTGTGTTGCGTTTTGAATAGTTCATATATACCTCCTGAAAATGGTTCAGACAAACACTCGTTTTCGATAATATAGTAGTATATCAAATATAGACAAAAAAAGCTATCCTTATTCAAGATGGGAGAGTAGATGTGAAAATATTGTGTCATAGATTGACAAAGTAAAGATTTATTATATAATGAAATAGTTGCCCAAGGAAAGTAAAGTTGTGAGGTGTGGCTTTCTGTAGCATTTATACTAGCTATCTGTTATAATATATAAGGTTATGACTTTTTTTAGAGGTGAGTAATATGCAAAAGGAGTACGTTACAATTTTAGAGTCGGGAACAAGTGAAATTGTTGAAAAGAAATCACGGTTTATTGGTTATGTGCGTCATGTGGAGACAGAGGAGGAGGCCAATGAATTTGTGACAGAGATAAAAAAGAAACATTACGATGCGAGGCATAATTGTTATGCGTATGTAATTGGTGAGGATCAACCGATACTTCGTTTTAGTGATGACGGCGAGCCGGGAGGTACTGCTGGAAAACCAATTCTCGAGGTGATATGTGGGGAAGGCTTGAAGAATGTTTGCATTGTAGTGACAAGATATTTTGGTGGAACTTTGCTTGGAACAGGAGGATTGGTGCGCGCCTACACGGATGCAGCAAAAGCGTGTATTGAAGCAACACAAATTGTATCAAAGCGTATGGTGATACCGGTCAGTGTAAGTACAAATTATACAGATTTAGGGAAATTGCAATATATTTTTGGGAATGAAGGAATTGAAATAAAGAATAGTGATTATGGTGAAAATGTAACATTGCACGTGGAAATCTTTGTGGATGATGTGGAACGCATTGAGAAGGAGATTGTAGAAGTGACTTCAGCGAGGGCACTGCTCCAAAAGGAGGAAGCAATTTTTTCTTTGAGTAGGAGGAATTGAAAATGAAGAAAAAAGTTATGTTGATGCTTGTGACATTAGGAGCGAGTGTGTTGACAGCTTGTACGTCAATGCAATCCGATACCAAGCAGGAGATAGAAAATGCAATACAGTTAGAGTTTGAAGAGGAAAAATCCAGTGAAGTAAAATCAGAAATGGATTTTTCACAAGGTGATTTGTATATGATGTTTGCTGAAGTGAACAATGAGCAGGTTGAGAATTTTTTGTATGATGACTACAATAAGGATGGAATTCATGAATCCTTTGTGGTGACGAAGGAACAAAACGTATATAAACTGTGGTATATGTCACCTTCTGATTGTAGAATTATTTGTGAAAATCTGGAGTATGTAGACATTCAAAATACAGAAATATTAAGTTTTAATACCAAGGATTATCTATTGTTACAGCAATCGGTCAAGGGGCAGAAGAACACGCTGGTTTATAGTGTTAATAATAACAATGAAGTAGCTCAGGCAAATATTTCTGGAAAAGGTCATATTTATCAGAATGCGTCAGGAGAAATATTTCTAGATGTGTACAAAGAAACAGAAGAGAAGAATATGGGGGTGCTTCAGGAATTCACGACATATTATCTCTATTATGTGTATGATGATGGATTTCATGAATATGGAGCAATTCCAATTGGGCAGGAACAGTTTTTAGAATTTGATGGTGCGCAGGAAATTTTAGACGAAATTTCGAATCAGTATGCAGAAAGTCAGATTGAAATATCTTATTTGTATCGTGCCAACCGATATATTAACGTCAATATTACAATTTATGAAAATAGCCGAATTGAGTATAGAAATGTAACCCTGCGTTACGATGATGAAAAAGTATCTTATGTTTCTGAGGAGCTTACGAAGGGAAAGGTTGAAATAGCACATATACTTAGTATTGCAACGTTCCCGACTGCATTTAAGCAACCTCAAAATAATAACAATAGATAAGATGGAGGACAATATGATTTCAAAGTTTAGTGTGAAGAAAGCGTATACTGTCATTGTAGGTATTGTTTTGGTTCTCATTTTGGGTATTGTAGCTTATACCAAGATGACAGTGGATTTGTTGCCGGCTATGGAATTGCCGTATGCGATTGTAATAACTACCTATCCTGGTGCCAGTCCGGAAGCGGTGGAAACAGGGGTGACAAAACCGATTGAGCAGGCTGTAGCAGCAATTGATAACGTGGAGAATATTCAATCTGTTTCGTCAGAAAATGTATCAATGGTTATCATCGAGTTTAGTTCGGATGCCAATATGGATGCGGCGACGATTGATATGAGAGAGAGCTTAGACCAAATCAGCGGTTATTTCGATGATAGTGTTGGAAATCCGATTATTATGAAGATGAATCCGAATATGTTACCAGTAATGGTAGCTGCTGTAGATATGGAGGATTCAGATATCATTGAGCTTAGTGAATATGTAGAGAATACATTAGCGCCTTCCTTAGAAGGTGTGGATGGTGTTGCTTCGGTCACAACCATGGGTGTTGTTGAGGAGTCTGTTCAGGTTATCATTCGCGAGGATAAGGTCAAGGAAGTAAATGAAAAGGTAAAGGATGCCCTGAATGAAAAATTTCAGGAAGCCGAAGATGCTATTGCAGATGGCGAGAGTCAGATCGATAGTGGCTTAGCACAGGTGAACAGTGGACAGAAAACGGCTAATGAAGAGTTTGCAAAAGCAGAGGCAAAAATAGATGACGCGAAATATTCTATGTTGAAATCTGAGGAGGAAGTAAATGCTGCATTGGCTGAACTGGTTGCTCAGGAAACCGAACTTACAACGCAAAAAACGCAGTTGGAGGAAGCAATTGGTTCTTTGAAGGAACTTCTTGCAAGTTATCAGACATTACAGACTCAGAAAGCACAGTTAGAGATGGCTCTTGCTGTGACACCGAATGATCCGGCATTAACTGCGCAGCTTCAAGCTATTGTTGGGGCAATGACTACAATGGAAACAGCGTTGGCAGCACAAACGGATAACAACGGTTCACCGCTTACTTTTGGAACTTTGCCAGATTATATTACCTTTTTAGAAACGTCTTTGGGACAGATTAATACAGGTCTTAGCGAAATTGAAAAAGCTAAGAAGGAATTGAACAAGGCCCTCAAAAAGATTACAAAGGGTAAGAAAACATTAAATGATAGTTATATAGAATTGAAGACAAAGCAGGCGGAAACCCAGAGTCAGTTGACAGAAACTAAGGTTCAGTTGACAGAGGGCGAAAAAGAGTTAGAAGAGCAAAAGACAATATTTGAAGATTCGAAAGAGGCTGCGTATGAAGGGGCAGATATGACTAATATCATTACAACAGAAATGATTAGTGGTATGTTGACTGCTCAGAATTTTGAATTTCCAGCAGGCTATGTGACGGAGGATGATGTAGATTATCTGGTTCGTGTTGGTGAAAAGTTTGACGATGTGGAGAGCTTATCTGATTTTGTGTTGTTAGATATGGGAATGGATGGGTTGGATCCAATTAAGCTGTCTGATGTTGCAGATGTTTTTATACAGAACAATGCAGATACAATGTACACTCGTCTTAATGGGAATCCAGGTGTTATCTTATCTATTGCAAAGCAGAATGAGTATTCTACCAAAGCAGTATCAGATAGTATTGCGGAAGAGTTTGAAAAAATAGAGGCTGCAAATGAGAGAGTATCCTTTACCAGCTTAATGGATCAGGGTATGTACATCGATTTGGTAGCTGGCTCTGTAATAGAGAATTTGATATTTGGAGCAATTTTAGCAATTATTATTTTGATGTTGTTCTTGAAGGATATCAGACCAACAGGAATTATTGCGGTGTCTATTCCGGTTTCGGTTGTTTTTGCAATCGTATTAATGTATTTCAGCAACGTAACATTAAATGTTATTTCTTTGTCAGGTTTAGCATTAGGTGTTGGTATGCTGGTGGATAATTCTATTGTAGTAATTGAAAATATATATCGTCTGCGAAATGATGGATATTCGGTGAAGGAAGCAGCAATTAAGGGTGCTAGTCAGATGGTTGGAGCAATTACAGCTTCTACTCTTACAACGGTTTGTGTATTCTTGCCAATTGTATTTACGACGGGTATTACAAAACAGATATTTAAGGATATGGGTCTTACGATTGCGTATTCATTATTTGCAAGTTTAATTGTTGCGGTTACATTTGTACCAATGGCTGCATCTAAGACCTTCCACAAAATCTCTGAAAAAGAGAATAAGCTTATGAATAGGATAAGTGAGAAATATGCAGCGATGCTACCAACTATCTTGAACCATAAGGCGTTGGTTTTGATTTCCGTTACTGTATTGTTCGTGGCAACCACTGTATTAGCACTTTCGAAAGGTTTTTCATTTATACCTGAGATGGATTCTCCACAGATGTCTATGTCGTTGACTATGCCGGAGGATACAGAAACGTTGGAAGAAACAGCAGCAATGTCAGACAAAGTGATAGAGAGAGTATTGGAGATTGAAGATATTCAGACAATCGGTGCCTTAGTTGGTGGCGATTCTATGGCAATGCTTGGTTTGGGAAGTGATTCGTCTTTTTCAACTGTAAGCTATTATATTGAATGTAAAGAGGATAAAGAACATACTAATGAAGAGATTGCTGAGATGATTTTGGAAAAGACCAAGGATTTAGAAGCGGAGATTTCTGTAACAGCATCTAGTATGGATATGAGTGCATTGATGACCTCTGGTATCTCTATTCAAGTGAAAGGTAAAGAAACGAAAAAGATACAAGAGCTTGCAGAGCAGATTGGTAAAAAATTAGAAGAAGTAGAAGGTTTGACAGAAATTTCAAATGGATTAGAGGAAGCGACACCGGAATATCTGTTGGTAGTGGATAAGGATAAAGCAGCAGAGTATGGCTTGACAGTTGCCCAGGTGTACCAAGAAGTTCAGGCGGCTCTTGCAGAGAGTACATCCACAGCAACACTCACTACTGCTGACAAAGACTATCCGATTTATGTGAAGGATGACAAGCGAGAAAGCTATACGCTTAAAGATGTAAAGAATCTTACAATCGAAGGAAAAGATGGAGAAGAGACAGTTGATGTGAAGGTTAGTAAATTGGCAGACGTAGTAGAGACGGAGTCGTTGTCATCAATCAATCGTATCAATCAGACCAGATTTATTACAGTAAGTGCGTTGGTTAAGGATGGTTATGTTACCACAAATGTATCCAACGAGGTAAAGGATTTGTTGGATGATATGTCTTTTCCGGATGGATATAGTATAGAATATAATGGTGAAAATGAAACTGTTATGGAGGCGATGGGACAGGTTATGCTTATGATGGTTCTTGCAATCGCATTTATGTATTTGATTATGGTTGCGCAGTTCCAGTCTCTTAAGAGTCCATTTATCATTATGTTTACTTTGCCTTTGGCATTTACAGGTGGTTTTGCGGCACTTTTGTTGGCCGGAAAGGATGTAAGTATTATTGCTATGATTGGTATGGTAATGCTTGCAGGAATTATTGTTAATAATGGTATCGTGTTTGTGGATTCGGTAAATCAGTTAATGGATGAAGGAATGGCAATGCGCTATGCAATAGTCACAACGGGTCGCAAACGTTTGCGTCCAATTGTTATGACGGCGTTAACTACAATCCTTGGTTTATCCACAATGGCGATGGGATATGGAATGGGTGCAGATATGGCACAGCCGATGGCTTTGGTTGTAATTGGTGGTTTGATTTATGGAACCCTATTAACTTTAGTCGTAGTCCCATGTATCTATGAGTGGTTTAATAAAGGCAAAAAGGCTGCAGTAGATGAAGTGAAGGAACGAGACGATATTGAACAGGAAATGTTAGAACATGAAGAAGCTTTGGTTGAAGCAGAGGGCGTTTTTTCTGAAATTGCACCTACAAAACAGGACGAGCCGGAAGAAAATGAAGAGTGAATGAAATAAAGAGACAGTCGGAATTTTGATTGATTTCGGCTGTTTCTTTTTTGCTACTGGAATGTATGAAGAGAAGGCATAATTAGTTGTATATATGGATTGTAAAAAATAGTAATAATAAGGACTAGCGTATTTAGGAGAAGTGTGCTAGAATTGGAAGGTATATGTGTTCTCTATTTCTAATAAGAAGAAATAGAACTGTTACATATGTTGGAAATAGGTGATTTTGATGTCATATACAAGTTACCTGTGCACATATATTTAGAAGGAAAGTACGTAGGAAAAAGAGGTACAAACAATGAGAATAGGTTTAGATGTAGGTTCCACTACTTTAAAATGTGTTGTGTTAGATGACAAAGACCAAATCGTTTATAAAGATTATCAACGACATTTTTCTCAGATAACTAGTAAAACTGTTGGCATGCTAAGTGATATCATGAATCAATTTCCAGATGAAAAGGAGATGAGTCTTTGTATCTCGGGTTCTGCAGGAATGGGAATTGCAGATTCGATTGGTATTGCTTTTGAGCAAGAAGTATATGCAACCAGAGTGGCAGTCAATAAGATGATTCCTGGCACCGACGTTGTAATTGAATTAGGTGGTGAAGATGCCAAGATTCTTTTCTTGACAGATGGGTTAGAGGTCCGAATGAATGGTTCTTGTGCTGGTGGCACAGGTGCATTTATTGACCAGATGGCAACATTACTGAATATGGAAGCCGGAGCTATGAATGAGGCAGCTAAGGATTACGAGAAAATATACACAATTGCAAGCCGATGTGGTGTGTTTGCAAAATCTGACGTGCAACCTTTGTTGAATCAGGGTGCACAGAAAAACGATATTGCGGCAAGTATTTTCTATGCAGTGGTGAATCAGACGATTGCAGGTTTGGCACAAGGTAGAGAGATTGAGGGTAAGGTTGTTTATCTTGGTGGACCGCTTACATTCTTGTCAGAGCTTCGCAAGGCATTTGATGATACCTTAAAGCTAGAGGGAATTGCCCCGGATAATTCCTTGTATTATGTGGCGATGGGTGCTGCACTTAAGAAGGATTGCAAGACCTTCCTCTTGACAGAGTTGATTGAAAAGATTGATGGATATACAGCGTCTGGCGGATATGCAAGCTGTAAGCCATTATTTACATCAGAGACAGATTATGATGCTTTTGTAGAGAGACATAAGAAGAATTCAGACCATATTAAAAATGTGGAGAAGATAGATGGAAAGGCATTTTTGGGAATTGATGCCGGTTCAACAACGGTAAAGGCGGTTGTGATTGATAAGGATGCTAACATTTTATGTTCTGAATACCTACCAAATGGTGGTAATCCGGTACCAATTATCAAAGAATTTTTAGAGAAGTTGTATGACAAGTATCCTGATATTCAGATAGAAGCATCTGCGGTAACAGGTTACGGTGAAGAAATGATTATGAATGCGTTTGGTGTGGACTTCGGTATTGTAGAGACCGTGGCGCATTTTACAGCAGCGAAAAAGTTTCAACCAGATGTAGATTTTATTATTGATATCGGTGGTCAGGATATTAAGTGCTTCCAGATTCGCAATAATGCCATTGATAACATTTTTTTAAATGAGGCATGTTCTTCCGGTTGTGGTTCCTTCCTTCAGACCTTTGCTGGTGCATTAGGTTATGGAATTGCGGATTTTGCAAAATTGGGTCTGTTTGCAGACCGACCTGTTGATTTGGGTTCTCGTTGTACTGTGTTTATGAATTCATCCGTTAAGCAGGCACAAAAGGATGGAGCGACGATTGAAAATATCTCTGCCGGACTTTCGATTTCAGTAGTGAAAAATGCGTTGTATAAGGTTATTCGTGCAGCATCTGCGAAGCAGTTAGGTGAACATATCGTTGTACAAGGTGGAACGTTCCTTAATAATGCTGTGTTGCGTGCATTTGAGCAAGAGATTGGTCATGATGTGGTTCGTCCTGAAATGGCTGGTATTATGGGAGCATTTGGAGCTGCGTTATATGCGCAGGAGAATAGCAATGGAGAGAGTACGATTGTTGACAATGAGGGGTTGAAAGAGTTCAAGCATGAAATTACTATGACAACCTGTAACGGTTGTAGTAATCATTGTAAGCTTACAATTAATACCTTTGCAAATGGAAGAAGATTTGTCAGTGGCAATCGTTGTGATAAGCCAACCTCAAAGAAAGCAGAGGGTGCACAATATGATTTGTATGATTTTAAGTTAAAATCCTTAAACGATTATAGAAAATCCAACATTCCTGCGGACAAAGCAAAGGGAACAATAGGAATTCCGATGGGGCTTAATATGTATGAGTTGTTACCGTTTTGGTATACTTTGTTTACTCGCTTGGGATTTAATGTTGTTACTTCGCCAGATTCTTCTAGAAGCTTGTATTTAAGTGGACAGCATACAATACCATCAGACACAGTATGTTTTCCGGCAAAGCTTTTGCATGGACATATAGAGGCGTTGTTGAAGGAAAATGTGGATGCAATTTTCTATCCTTGCTTAAGTTATAACTTGGATGAAGGACTTGGAGATAATCATTACAATTGTCCGGTTGTGGCATACTACCCAGAGGTTTTGGAAGCAAATATTAAAGCGTTAAGAGATGTAAAGTTTATCTATGAATATCTTGGAATACATAGACGTAAGGACTTTACGAAGAAGTTTCATGCGGTATTGGAAAGATACTTTGGTAAAATGAAGCTTTCCGACGTAACGGCAGCATGTAATGCAGCTTATGATGAATATGAAAAGCATATGCATTTGGTGAAGATGGAGGGTAGAAAATATCTTCGCATTGCAAAGCAGGAGGATAAGCCGGTTGTAGTACTTGCTGGCAGACCTTATCATTTAGACCTGGAAGTGAATCATGGAATCAACAAATTGATTTGCGATTTGGGTGCAGTGGTTGTAACAGAAGATTCTGTGTCGGATATGGCAGAGCATGTTGATACAAAGGTGTTGAATCAGTGGATGTACCATTCAAGAATGTATGCAGCAGCGCAGTATGTAGCAGATGAGCAAGATCCAAAGCTTAATTTAGTACAATTAGTATCCTTTGGATGTGGAGTGGATGCTGTAACAACGGATGAAGTGAGACGTATTCTTGAGGAAAAAGGAAAGATATATACACAGATTAAGATTGATGAGATTACGAATCTTGGTGCGGTGAAAATTCGTCTTCGTAGCTTATTTGCAGCAACGAAGCAGAAAGGAGCTAAGTAGTCATGGGTGAAGTGAATGAGCAGAACACAACTATCAATGCAATGGTTAGTGGGGAACGTATTGAATTTACAAAGGAGATGAGAAAAGATTATACAATTCTCATTCCTGATATGTTACCAGTACATTTTAAGTTGATTCGTAACGTGCTTACACAGCACGGATATAGAGTTGGTTTGTTGAAAAATACAGGTCGCAAGGTTATTGATACAGGTTTGAAATATGTGCATAACGACACTTGTTATCCTGCGTTGTTGGTAATTGGTCAGATGATTAGCGCATTGCAGAGTGGAAAGTATGATGTGAACAAGGTTGCCCTTATGATTACACAGACTGGTGGTGGCTGTCGTGCTTCCAATTATATTCATTTGCTCCGTAAAGCATTGCAGAAAGCGGGATTGGGACATGTTCCGGTTATCTCTTTGAATATTTCAGGACTAGAGAGTAATAGTGGATTTTCTTTGACATTAGAAATGTTGTATCAGGCGTTGATTGGTTTGGCTTATGGTGATTTGTTCATGCTTTTGAAAAATCAAGTACGTTCTTATGAGGTTAACAAAGGCGATGCGGATGAATTGATTGCAAGATGGGTAAAAGAACTTTCTAAGCAGTTCAAACAACGTAAGGGATATACCTTTAAGGGAATGGAAAAGAATATGCAGGCAATTGTAGAGGATTTTGCTAAAATTCCTTTGAATAAGACAGACAAAACGAAAGTTGGTATCGTTGGGGAAATCTATGTGAAATATTCATCTATGGCTAATAATGACTTGGAAGAGTTTTTGGTTAGTCAGGATTGTGAAGTTATGGTGCCAGGTGTTATGGGCTTTATGATGTTTAAGATTGATAATCGTATTGAAGATATCAATTTATATGGTGGCAATTTGGGAAAGAAAAAAGTAGTGCAGTTACTGATGAAATATTGTGAGAAATTAGAAAGTATTTTATATGACAGTGTTTCTAAGTACAGTGACTTTATGCCACCTGCAAAATATGCACATATTAAGGAATTGATTACTGGTGTGGTTGGACTAGGCAATAAAATGGGAGAAGGCTGGTTGCTTACAGCGGAGATGTTGGAATTGGCTGAGTCGGGGTATGGAAATATCATTTGTGCACAGCCGTTTGGTTGCCTTCCGAACCATATTGTTGGTAAGGGTATGATCCGCAAGATTAAGGAGATTTATCCAAAGGCGAATATTGTACCAATCGATTATGATCCGGGTGCTACAAAGGTTAATCAGGAGAATCGAATTAAGCTTATGTTGGCGGTTGCACGCGAGCAGTAGAGATATTATGAACATAAAGATGTATTGTTTTAGGAAGATGCTTTGTGCATTTAGCACAAAACAATCTTCCTTTTTTTGTGTGAAAGATTAAAGTGATAATAATAGATTGTTTGTCAAATTTGTGATATAATCTACATAATATGTAGGGCTTTATGTCCAATATGTCGAATTGGAGGGTTGAAATATGGATAGTACAATAAGATTACGCAGAAAAAACGAAACAATACTTAAAATAATGATTGTTATTTTGGTAGTGCGTCTGATTTTAACAATTGTAGATAAGGGGTCTTTGGCTAGCACGGGTTGGATGACTACACAGATTGTGTTATGTGTATTGATGGTTGCAGGCTGTGTGGTGATGAATATCTTTTTGTCAGATAGCGAATTGGTTCGTTTTATTGCTTGTGGTGGTGTAGTGGTTGCTTCGTCGATTTCCCTTTTTAATCATGGGAATATATATGATATGATTCCTTTTTGTGTTGTTTTAGTGGCAACCTTGTTGTATTTGGAAACGTCATTTACTATGTTTTGTGCAGGTGTTATGGAAGTTTTCTTGGTTGCGAGGGCAATTGTATGTTTTGTTGGAAAAGATGTAGGCTCTGGTTTGACATGGATATTGGCAGCCGTAATGTTTGCTGTTATGGCGTATGGCTTGTATTTAACGGCAGAGAATGTCGTGCGTGAGCAGCAGACGGATCAGCAGGAAATTAAGTATCATTTGATGTATCAGGAAGAGATTACTCAGAATATGGTAGAAGTTGTGGAAAAGGGTAATCAGCATATTGAACTTCTTCAGTCAAAGCTGGATGGATTTCATAATGCGACCGAAGAGGTTGCACGAAGCGTAGATGCGATTTCGCAGGGTGTGAATGGTACGGTTCGTGATATGGAGAATCAGACTAGTATGACGGCTCAGATTCAGGGTGTTATTGATAATCTGATTCGTGTGAAAGATCATACATTAGATTCTGCAAAGGAAGCGGTTGTTGCTACGGAGTCAGGTGGACAGTTAGTAGAACAACTGAAAGAAAAATCAGATGCAATTGCTGTTGCAAATCATAGTGTAACGGAGGTTGCGCATGAATTGCAAGAGAAGATTAGTTCTGCTGAAGAGATTACACAGATTATCTATCAGGTATCTTCACAGACCAATTTGTTGGCTTTGAATGCTTCAATTGAGGCTGCAAGAGCGGGAGAAGCTGGAAGAGGTTTCTCGGTAGTTGCAGATGAGATTCGTAAGCTTGCTGACAATACAAAGCAGTCTATTGATAAGATTACAGATTTGTTGCAAGGGGTTACGAAGCTTGCTGAACAGACTACAGCATTGGTTATGAATTCAGTACAGGCTTCGGATGCACAGGCAGAATATATTGATGAAGTTACGGCTGCTTTTAGAAGTATTGCTGATGTGGTTGATGTGTTGAACAACAATATGACAAGCTTGGATTCGTTGAGTAACGATTTACATGAGAGTAACAATGTAATTATTGATAGTTTGGCAAATCAGCAGGCAGTAAGTCAGCAGATTGCTGCAAATGCAATATCATCCGCTGAATTGAGTGAATGCAATTTGGAAGATTTAGGAGATGTAATTTCTGAGTTGAATGAGATTGCAGAGATTATCGGAAGCTTAAGTCAAATGGAAGGTATGGAGGGTTCTGCTAGTGCGTCTCCTGCTATGCCAGAGGAAGGGGGCTTTGTGCCACCAAGCCCAGAGGCCATGATTATTTCACCAAATGGTTCAAGAGTACCAAATCCGGAGTTTATGATGGGAGAGGCACCAAGTGGTTTTGT
>CAYTOQ010000007.1:17980-37720 GCA_964439445.1 uncultured Clostridium sp.
TGATGGGAGAGGCACCAAGTGGTTTTGTACCGCCGAGTCCGGAGAGTTTGATGGGAGAGGCACCAGGCGGTTTTGTACCACCGAGCCCAGAAAGTCTGATGGGTCAGGAAGAAGTGTACTCAGATGAAGAGGAAGAAATAATGGGAGAAGAGGATGTCTTATCTGATGATATACTCGAGGAAGAAGCGAATTTGAGTGAGGAAGATTATGAAGAAGAGGACGCAGAGGAGGCATTAGAAGAGGAAGAAGAGTTTTCTGATGAAACCTCGGAAGAGGAATTGGAAGAGGAAGATATAGACGAAGCAGAGGATGAGGAGATACCAAGTGGGTTTACTCCACCGAGTCCAGAAAGCTTGATGGAAGAAGCAGGTGGATTTAGACCACCGAGTCCAGAGAGTCTTGCGGAAGAAGCAAGGTAGAGATGTCTTATACAGAACAAAAGAGGGGCTGCTGTTTATCGAAAGGATGAGGCAGTCCCTTTCGTGTGGAAAGGAAGAAATTATGTTTCGTGTCTGGGGAAAGATAATGAAAAAGAATCGGTTGGTGAAGGATACGGTAGTGGAAATAGAGGATTATTCACTTTCAAGAACGCAAAAGGTTTATCAGGCGTTAGATATGATGTGCTATGAATTTGACTTAGCAAAGCCAATTTGGTTAGAAATGAATAAAAATGATTTTATTCGTTATGCAAGAACGCGTTTTACGAGGGATAGCTTTATTGAGGAAATTGATTTTGACTATTTGGATTTTCAAGTGATTGAAGAAGAATATTAAGGTTGATAAAAGAAAATGTTATGTGAAGAACACAAATTTACAACATAGAAATCACAAATTAGTCACAAAACGTTGATAATATATGTTCAGAGAATACGAAGAGTATTCCTTAAGAGAAAGTATTTTGAAAGGTGGATTTGGAATATGGATAACGAGAACAATATGAATCAGGGGTCGACCTATCATTTTGGTAGAAATGAAAGCCCGTTTAATAAAGAGGATATATCTGGACGTTCTGACGCAGAACAGAATATGCAATACTCAACAGAAGGAACAAAAGGTCAGGAAACACAATATTCAACAAATGAAACAGAAAGTCAAGTCACACAGAATGCGTGTGGAACAGATAAGTCCCAAGAATCTACAAACCCTTATCAACAGGGAAGCGTATATGGACAGGGAATTTATACAGGTGATAATTTTTCAACACCAGATGTGAATCAAAAGAAAAAAAGAAAAAAGGTTAAAAAAGAGAAAAAACCTTCTAGTGGAAGGTTGAAAAAGGTTGCTGTTTTTGTGGTTTCTGCTATTGCTTTTGGTGGAATTGCAGGTGGAGTAATGGTGGCAGTGAATCATGCTGGTACAAAGCTACTAGGTGATAATACAACACAGAGAGTGACTGAAGTGTCCACTATTTCTACCGCAGATACAACAGGAAAAGAGATTGCAACGAATAATGTAGCGGATGTAGCGGAGGAGGTTATGCCTTCTATCGTGTCTATTACAAATACATCGGTTCAGACGGTTCGTTCATGGTTTCAGTCATATGAACAAGAAGTGAGTGGTTCTGGTTCGGGAATTATTATAGGACAGACAGATACGGAAATTTTGATTGCAACGAATAATCATGTGATTGCAGATTCGACAGAGCTTACGGTTGCATTTTGTGATGAGACGGCAGCGGCAGCAACGGTGAAAGGTGCTGACTCAGCATCGGATTTGGCAGTTATTGTGGTTAAGACTGCAGATATGGAAGCATCAACAATTTCAGCGATTAAAGTAGCTGCGTTGGGTAGCTCAGACGATTTGAGAGTTGGAGAGTCAGCGATTGCAATTGGTAATGCGTTAGGTTATGGACAATCTGTTACGGTAGGTTACATTAGTGCGGTGAATCGTGAAGTAGATGTTGAGGATACAAGTATGACATTGTTGCAAACAGATGCTGCGATTAATCCAGGTAATAGTGGTGGAGCACTGTTAAATTACAAAGGTGAAGTAATTGGCATTAATACTGTTAAATTTGTAGATAGTACCGTAGAAGGTATGGGATATGCGATTCCAATTTCTAGTGCGATTCCAATTATTAATGATTTGATGAATCAGGAAGTGATTGAAGAAAGCGAACAGGGCTATCTTGGTATTCAGGGTAATGATATTACAGAAGAATATGCACAGGGATTTAATATGCCGAAGGGTGTGTATGTTGTAAAAATTATCGAAGGTTCTCCGGCAGATGGTTGTGGTTTGAAAGCGGGAGATATTATTACCAAGGTTGGAAATCGAGAGGTATCCACAATGGAGGCTTTGCAAAATATTCTATCGAATAAGAAAGCTGGAGAAGAAGTAGAGCTTGTTGTACAACGTAATACAGAAAAAGGTGAGTATGAAGAAGTGAAGCTTACAGTGGTACTTGGTGCAAAGAAGGATATGCCAGAGCAGGAAGAGACAAAACAACAATCATCTGAACAAGAATATCCAGAGCAGACTTATCCAGAGCAGACTTATCCAGAGGAATTTTTTGATCCATTTAGTGATTTTTACAATAACTGGTAGATAATATTGTGATGAAATTGGGCGTTGTTTAAATTAACAATGTCCAATTTTTATTTTGAGACGAATAAATGTTGTTTTTTTTGAGGAAAAGGTGTTATAATAGAAATAAGTATTTTTGAAAAATAACTAATGGTTGGGGAAATGTTATGGGAAGACGAAAGAATATTCTACTATTTGTCGCAATGATAGAGAATGAGTTTTCACATTCGATTTGTGAGGGCGCACTTTTGGCGACAAGAGAATTGGATGCTAATTTGTATATTGTTCCAGCAGGTATTGTAGATGCAGTTTACGATGATAAAGACGCGAATTGCTATCGATATCAATTCAATACCTTATATTCGTATGCACATAATAAAAATGTTGATGCAGTGGTGCTAGAATATGGTTCAATTACATCCCATATGAGTCATGAAAGAACATTGGAGTTTTTGAAACAGTTTGGTGATGTGCCGGTTATATTATTAGCTGGACAGGAGGAAGGTTATTCTAGTATTTGTGTGGATAACCGTGCGGGTCTTGAAGAGGCAATCGAACATTTGATTATACAGCAGAACTGTAAAAAGATAGGATTTGTGAGTGGTCCGGTGGATACTAGTCAGGATGCAAGAGAAAGACTTGAGGTTTTCAAGCAGACGATGCAGAAAAATGGTTTGTCAGCAGATGAGGATTGGATTGCTTATGGTAATTTTTCTGAATTTACAGAGGAGTTAGTGGAAAAATTCATAAAAAAACATTCTGATGTTGAGGCGCTTGTATTTGCCAATGATCAGATGGCGATTGGTGGATATAAAGCAATGAATAAACTGGGGCTAGAACCTGGAAAAGATATTTTAGTAACTGGTTTTGATGATAGTCCGGCTGCAAAATTGTTAGAACCGAATTTAACAACTGTGAAAGTAGATATCAGAGAATTGGCGTACAAGGCGGTTCTTGCTTGTTCAGATATTATGGAAGGAAAGACGATTCAGCAGCTAGTGAAATCAAAACTGGTGACTCGACAATCTAGTGCTGCAAGTGGAACAGAAATGTTTATCAAATCAGAGAATAAGGTGTCTAACTATATGGATGACAAGGCAATAAAACGGTATGCCGTGGATGTTTTCTCGAAGTATTTTGATGTATATTTTGAAAATGCAGAAACCGTGCGAATGAAAAGCTTGATCGAACAATATTTTAGATATTATATTCGTTTGGTGAAGGAAGATGGGGTGCTCCAGCTTGATGAAGGTGAATTTGTAGAGCAATATATGGAATTTAGTAGTATCTACATAAATGGATACGTGGATTTGTATCAGTTCTATTCTATTATTCAGTATCTGTATGATTATTTGATTGGCTTGATAAAGGCAGAAGAGGATCGTTTACTTTTGTTTCGGACGATGAATGTCGCAAACCATTTATTGATGAGTTCCGTAACAAGACAACAGATGATGTCCAATGAACAATATAAGAATTTTGAGATTATCTTAGCTTGTGTTACAAGGGATATGTTACAATTTGCAAACGATGATAAAAAAAGATATGAAACAGTGATTACCAAATTACAAAAAATGAAGTTTCGTTCGGCTTACGTATATAGCTATGGGCGAGGAATCACACATCGTCAAGAGGATACGTGGGAGATGCCAGAATGGTTGTATGTAAAAGCGTATCATCACGGAAGTGATGTGCATTTGTACAAGGGAAAAGAAAAGAGAGTGAAGGCGCATTCGCTTTTTGATTCTCGTTTCTTGCCAAAGGATAGATGTTGTGCAATGCTGGTGACTCCACTGTTTTCAGGAGAAGAGCAATATGGACTTTTATTAACAGAGGCAGTTATTGAGAATTTGCACTACGCATCCCAGATAGCAAGTCAGGTTAGTGTTGCTATTGAAGTGATGGAGATTGTTAAGAAGCAGAATGCAATCAAGAAGGAATTGGAAAGAAATCTTGCAGAAACGGTTGCAAGCAATCATAAGTTAGATGAGATTAGTCGTTCTGATTATTTGACTGGTATATATAATCGAAGAGGATATCTAGATATCGTAAATCGCATTGTAGGAGATAAGAGAAACTACGGTAAGAAAGCAATCGTAGTGTATGCTGATATGAATAATTTGAAAATTGTGAATGATGAATTTGGTCACGATGAGGGAGATTATTCATTGAAACTAATCGCGCAGGCGTTGTCAGAGTCTTTCCGGCAGTCAGATGTGGTGGCTAGAATGGGCGGTGATGAGTTTGCTGCTTTTGCGATGGTGAATCAGGATAATTATCCAGATGCAATTAAAGAGCGAATTCATTCGACCTTAGATGGAATGAATGTGGATAATGGTAAGGTGTATCAGGTTTCAATGAGTGTAGGAACTTGTGAATTTGTGATTGATGAGAATGTAGATATTAATCGTATCCTGAATGAAGCAGATATGGATCTTTATATTGAGAAGAAAGCAAAGAAAAAACAAATATATAAATAACAGTAGTGGAGTGCTCTAAGAGGGAGAGAAATGGAACAACTTGTAGACTATTTATTTCAGACAATACATAGATTGCATATTCAAAAACCTTGTTTTGAACAGCACGGAGATTTGACGAATGTGGAATTCTTCATTTTGTTAGGGATTGCACTTATGCTAGAAGATGAAAAAGAGGGAGTTACCTTAAGTGAGATTATCGAAGTAATCAATATGTCTATGTCAGCAGCGTCGAAGAAGGTTAGTATCTTAGAAAAAAAAGGTTTATTGATAAGATGTGTTGCTGAGAATGATAAAAGAAAAGCGATGATCACCTTAACTGAGACAGGAAAATTACTCTGTGAAAATGAACGTATGAAAAAGCGCGAATGGATAAAAGAGGTTATTTCACGTATGGGTGAAGAGGATACAAAGCAAATGTTGAAGCTAATGAATAAGATGTTTGATGTAATGAAAGATATGGAGCAGGAGAAGAATGTGTAATGGCATTCTTCTCTTTTTGGTTTATGGAACAAATAAGAGTATGAAATTTAGTGTGGTTAAAGATATGCTGTTCAATAGACAAAGGTCTAAAATCCGAGTAATATTCATTTACAGATTTCCATAAAAGTGGTATTATATCGATAAGTACGTGTAACGTAAAACAATACACAAAGATATTTAGGAGGAGAAAGATGAGAGCATTAATCAGCGTATCAGATAAGACTGGCATTGTAGAATTGGCAAAGGAGCTTACAGCTCTTGGTATTGAAATCATTTCTACAGGCGGAACTTATAATAAGCTAAAAGAAGAGGGAATTGATGCAATCGAGATTTCCGATTTGACAGGATTTCCGGAATGTTTGGATGGACGTGTTAAGACCTTACACCCAAAGGTGCATGCGGGTCTTTTGGCAATGCGTTCTAATGAGGAGCACATGAAGACGTTAGAGGAACTTGGTATTGACACGATTGATTTTGTAATCGTTAACTTATATCCATTTAAACAGACCGTGTTAAAGCCGGGTGTGACAAGAGAGGATTGTGTAGAGAACATTGATATCGGTGGTCCTACTATGATTCGTGCCGCTGCTAAGAATTATCAGGATGTGGCGGTTGTAGTTGACCCAGCAGACTATGAGAAGGTTCTTTCAGAGTTAAAGGAGAATGGTTCTGTTTCATTAGATACTAAGTTTTATTTGATGGGTAAGGTATTTGAGCATACAGCGAACTATGATGCTATGATTAATAATTACCTTAGAAGTGAAAGAGGAGATACATCTTGGCCGAATACATTGACTCTTACCTTCGAGAAGGTTCAGGAGATGCGTTATGGTGAAAATGGTCATCAGCCGGCAGCATTTTATAAAGAGATTGCGAACCTAAAAGGTTCTTTAACAGATGCAAAGCAGCTTCATGGTAAAGAGTTATCTTACAATAATATCAATGATACCAATGGTGCGTTGGAGTTGTTGAAGGAGTTTGATGAACCGACAGTAGTTGGTTGTAAGCATGGTAATCCGTGTGGTGTTGGTTCTGCTGATACAATTTATAAGGCTTGGAGAAAGGCTTATGAGGCAGATGAGACTTCTATCTTTGGTGGGATTGTAGTTGCTAACGGAACAATTGAAGAGGATATGGCGAAAGATATTTCTGAGATGTTCATGGAGGTTGTGGTTGCTCCTGCATATACAGAGAAAGCGTTAGAGATTCTTTCAGCTAAGAAGAATATCCGTTTGTTACAGTTAGATGATATTAAGGAGAAACAGCCAGCGGGTGCACTCGATATGAAGAAAGTAAATGGCGGTATGGTTGTTCAGACAATCGACAGCGAGTTATACAATGAGGAAGACTTGAAGGTTGTAACGAAGAGACAGCCGACCGAGGCAGAAATGGAAGACCTTAAGTTTGCTTGGAAGGTTGTTAAGTATGTGAAGTCCAATGGTATTGCATATGCAAAGGATAAGCAGACAGTAGGTATTGGACCTGGACAGGTTAACCGTATCTGGGCGACGGAACAGGGTATTGAACATGCAAGAACTCAGATTGGTGAGGATGCAATTAAGGGTGCGGTAATGGCTTCGGATGCGTTCTTCCCATTTGATGACTGTGTTGAGGCAGCAGCGAAGGCTGGTGTAACAGCGATTATTCAGCCAGGTGGAGCAATGAGAGACCAGTTGTCTATCGATAAGGCTGACGAGTATGGAATTGCAATGGTGTTCACAGGAATGCGGCACTTCAGACACTAAAATGCGTCAAGCGGAATGCGAATAGAGTGGTGCAATTGCGAGAACGCGAAGCGTGAAGCAATTGTATTTTAGTGACGATATGGCAAGATAGAAACTTAAATCATTAGGGAGGTTATATATGAACGTTAAGATACAACAGTGGATGAATTGGATATTATATGATGAGCTGATGGAGGGGAAGATTAATGCGCCTAAGCACATCCTTGGTAATCATGATTATGGTGAGGGCCAGATGATTACCGCATATAAGCCGCATTCTGTTAGCTGTAAGGTGATTGCACCGACAGGCAAGACGGAATATGAGATGGAGAAGGTGGATGATAGAGGGTTCTATGCACTTTATCTTCCAAAGAAGAAATTTGTTGGTAGTAAATATCGCTTAGTAACTACATATCAGGACGGTTCGGTGGTTACCTCGGCAGACCCATATAGTTTTGAAGGTCAACTTGGAGAATTCGATATTCATCTATTCGCTGAGGGTAATCATTGGGATATCTATAAGAAATTAGGTGCACATCCAATGAAGATTGATGGTGTGTCTGGTACTTATTTTGCGGTATGGGCACCACGAGCAAGACGAGTTTCTGTAGTGGGTGACTTTAATATGTGGGATGGTGCTTTGCATCCAATGCACATTACTAGCACAGGTGGCTTCTTTGAGTTGTTTATTCCAGACGTTGGGGAAGATGCGGTTTACAAGTTCAACATTTTGACAAGATATGGTGAGGAGATTTTCAAGTCTGATCCATTTGGCAACTGTTCGCAGTTCCGTCCAGATAATGCATCTGTGGTTAAGGATATCACAAAGTATCGTTGGAAGGACGATGCATGGATGGAGAATCGTAAAAAGACCAGTCGTAATGATGCCATGAGAAAGCCAATGGCTATCTATGAAATGCATCTTGGTTCATGGAAGAAGCGTGTAGAGGATGATGATAACGGATTCTACACCTATAGAGAATTGGCTCCAATGGTAGCAGACTATGTAAAGGATATGGGATATACCCACATTGAGCTGATGGGTATTGCAGAGTATCCATTTGATGGTTCGTGGGGATATCAGGTAACCAACTATTATGCACCAACTAGAAGATATGGTGATCCAGAGGATTTCATGTACTTTGTGGACTATATGCATAAGCATGGTATCAGTGTTATTTTGGACTGGGTACCAGCACATTTCCCAAGAGATGCCCATGGTTTAGGAAAGTTTGATGGAATGCCACTTTACGAGCATCCAGACAGCAGAAGAGGCGAGCACCCAGATTGGGGTACTTATATATTTGATTTTGGTAGAACAGAGGTATCGAACTTCTTGATTGCCAACGCGTTGTTCTGGGCAAAGGAATATCACGTGGATGCGCTTCGTGTGGATGCAGTTGCGTCTATGCTTTACCTTGACTACGGTAAGCAGGATGGTAACTGGTTGCCAAATGAGGACGGAGGAAATGAGAACTATGATGCAATTAAGCTTCTTATGAAGCTGAATCAGACCATTGAGGAGCAGGAGCCGGGCGTATTCGTTATCGCAGAAGAATCTACTTCTTGGGCAGGTGTAACGGCGCCAACTTCCATGGATGGTTTGGGCTTCTTGTTCAAGTGGAACATGGGCTGGATGAATGACTTTATCGAGTATATGAAGCTTGATCCATATTTCAGACAGTTTAACCATAATCGTCTTACATTTAGTTTGATGTATGCATATTCGGAGAATTTCATTTTGGTAATGTCCCATGATGAGGTCGTACATTTGAAGTGTTCTATGCTTAACAAGATGCCAGGCTTACATGATGATAAGTTTGCAAATCTTCGTACAGCATACGGATTCATGTATGGTCACCCGGGTAAGAAATTGTTGTTCATGGGTCAGGAATTTGCACAGCTTCGTGAGTGGAGTGAGGCGAGAAGTCTTGACTGGTTCTTGATGGATGGTGAGGATGCAGAAAGTCACAAGGGTATGCAGAATTATGTAAAAGCATTAAATAAGCTTTACAACGAGAACGATGCGATGTACTACAACGACCAGGATCCAATGGGATTTGAGTGGATTAACTGTAATGACCCACAGAGCAGTATTATATCATTTATTCGTAGAGGTTCTACGGCTAAGAAGCAGTTGTTATTTGTAAGTAACTTTACACCAATGGATAGAGATGGTTTCATTGTTGGTGTACCTTGCGCCGGCAAGTATACAGAAGTGCTGAACTCAGATGCGGTAGAATTTGGCGGAAAGGGAAGAGTGAATGCAACTCCAATTAAGGCAACAGATGAGCCTTGGGATGGAAGAGAGCATTCTATCGCAATTCATTTACCACCACTCTCAACTGTAGTGTTTGAGTACGATTATAAGGAGCCAGCGAAGAAAGCTCCAGCGAAGAGTACAGCGAAGAAGACGACTGCGAAGAAGAGTACAGCTTCTAAAAAGACAGATAAATAATGACCTATAATTTGCTGAAGATGGAAGCAAATTAACACAAAGGCACCTTGCAAGCAGGGTGTCTTTGTTACATAATAGAGGAAATATAAAGTACGTTGGAATAGGACTATGAATAGTTAAAATGTAGTGTTTTTAAGTATGTCAAAGACTTTTGACACAGATTTTAGATGTTGTCAAAGCTGTTTGATAGACAAATATGGAAGAATACCATACTCTGATACCAGGTCAAGAGACAAGGATGTCAGAAGGGAGGAAATGATGGAATTAAGTAATCAAATTCGAAAATATAGAACGGAACAGAAGCTTTCGCAGGAGGAATTGGTTGCATTTATTCCCTTGGTAAAAATCTTCAAGGTGTATGGTTTTATTGCATGGTGTATTCTATATGCGGTAGCATTTGTGTGGGCATTGAAGGTTCATAAGGTGCAGAAGGATAACAATATTAGTACTTATAAGGAGATTATTGCATTTTCGGAAGGAAAGAAGCTAGATGAGATACAAAAGCAGCGGGAGATTGGAAAGCGACCATATCAGAATGTGCTGAAGATGTTATTTGGTGCCGTGATAGCGATTGTAGTTTTTGCAATTATGGAATTCCTACTAGGTGAAATGTAAGGATGCAGGGAAGAAATTGTGTGCAATATCACAAGAAAAGCGAAGAAATGCTATGAAATATCGGCATTTTTCCGCTTTTCTTTTTTCTGTGTTTTTGTTACACTATTACCCGTTGAAAACTAAGCAAATTATATCCTGCATATAGAAATGGCATCGGGTGTGGCGAGACATTTGATTTTTGAAATGCGCAGATGAATTTTGCAATTTGTTAGGATTGAATATTTGTCTATATTGAAGTGTCATAAAAAGTGCGACCTTTTGTGCTATGGAAACGAGACTCATGTACCCTTGAGGCCTTTGCCGAAAAGGGTTCACAGGGTTTGAGGCTCGTTGGAATGGTTAGCACAAACAGAGCACGGTTATGACCTTCTATATAGACACTGACAATACAAAATTGCAAAATTCATCGTCAGTTCAAATCAGATGTAGGGAAGATTTCTACAGCAGGATTAGGAGGCAAATATGACAATTTCTAGAGATGATATTCGTAACGTAGCAATTATCGCCCATGTAGACCATGGCAAGACAACCTTGGTGGATGAGCTTTTGAAGCAAAGCGGTGTATTCCGTGAGAATCAGGAAGTGGCAGAGCGTGTCATGGATTCCAACGACATCGAAAGAGAGCGTGGAATTACCATTCTTTCTAAGAATACAGCGGTGGACTACAAGGGAACCAAGATTAATATTATAGATACTCCAGGGCATGCGGATTTCGGTGGTGAGGTTGAGCGTGTTCTTAAGATGGTAAATGGTGTAATTCTTGTGGTGGATGCATTTGAGGGTGCAATGCCACAGACGAAGTTTGTGTTGAAAAAAGCTTTGGAGCTAAATCTTCATGTTATCGTTTGTGTGAACAAGATTGACCGTCCGGAAGCCAGAGTAGAAGAGGTGGAGGAAGAGGTGTTAGAGCTTTTGCTTGACCTTGAGGCAACAGACGAGCAGTTAGATTGTCCATTTGTCTACGCATCTGCAAGAGAAGGTGTGGCAAAGAAGAACATGGAGGACGATGCAGTGGATATGGCACCACTGTTTGAGACGATTATTGATTACATTCCAGCGCCATCCGGCGACCCGGAAGCGGATACGCAGGTGCTCATTTCTACCATTGATTACAATGAGTATGTGGGACGTATTGGCGTAGGCAAGATTGATAACGGAACTTTGAAGCTCAATCAGGATGTGTTGCTAGTGAATGCCCATGATGAGAGTAAGAGCAAAAGGGTTAAGATTGGTAAGCTGTATGAATTTGAAGGTCTTAACAAGGTGGAAGTGAAGGAAGCAGGAATTGGTTCGATTGTGGCAATTTCCGGTATTGCGGACATTTCCATCGGTGATACCCTTTGTTCCCCAGAGAATCCACAGCCAATTCCATTCCAGAAGATATCAGAGCCAACGATTTCCATGAATTTCATGGTAAATGATTCCCCTCTTGCAGGTAAGGAAGGTAAGTTTGTAACCTCAAGACATTTGCGTGACCGTTTGTTCAAGGAGCTTAATACAGATGTTTCCTTGCGTGTGGAAGAGACAGAGGAGACAGAGTCTTATAAGGTTTCTGGTCGTGGAGAGCTTCATTTATCCGTATTAATTGAGAATATGCGCCGTGAAGGCTTTGAGTTTGCAGTTAGTAAGGCAGAGGTAATCTATAAGCAGGATGAAAATGGCAAGAAGTTAGAGCCGATGGAGATTGCATACGTGGATGTGCCAGAAGAGTTCTCTGGTACCGTTATCAGTATGTTAAATGAGCGTAAGGGCGAGCTTCAGGCAATGACACCAGCCCACGACGGAACGGTGCGTTTAGAGTTTAACATTCCATCCCGTGGACTCATAGGTTTCCGTGGTGATTTTATGACATCCACCAAGGGTACAGGAATAATCAATACCATCTTTGATGGCTATGGACCGTATAAGGGCGACATGATGTATCGTAGCCAGGGTTCTTTGATTGCATTTGAGACAGGAACCTCTATTACCTATGGTTTGTTCAATGCACAGGACAGAGGTACGTTATTCATCGGTGCAGGCGAGCAGGTATACGCAGGAATGGTTATCGGTCAGACTGGTAAGGCAGAGGATATCGAGATTAATGTGTGTAAGGCAAAGCATTTGACCAACACCCGTGCGTCAGGCTCGGATGAGGCGCTAAAGCTTACTCCACCAAGAATCCTAAGTTTGGAGCAGGCGTTAGAATTCATTGATACGGATGAGCTTTTGGAGATTACGCCAGAAAATATCCGTATCCGTAAGAAGATTTTGGATCCAACACTTAGAAAGAGAGCAAGAATTAATCGATAGGAAAGATGGCATATTAGCCTGATAGAAAAATATTGAAAACATGAACGAGGGAACTTTTTCTGAAAAATATGAGAGAAAAAGTTCCCTAAATTTTTGGAGAAAAATCTATTAAAAAGAAAGGATTGGATTTTTACCTTAATACGTGTATAATGTTAGTAAAAGTGCGCATAATCAAAATATCGAATGTTTTTAATGTGCGCATAATCAAAATACTGAATGTTTTTAAAGCGCGCATAATCAAAAGTTGATATGTTTTTAAAGTGCGCATAATAGGATTGCGTATTACAATAATGTGTGTATATTTTGAAAGAGGTTAATTATGATACTGCAAAGAAAGATATATGAAAAAATGATTTTGTGGAAAAATGAATGCAATGGTAAAAAGGCATTGTTGGTTGAAGGGGCAAGACGAATTGGAAAGTCTACTGTTTGCGAGGAATTTGCGAAAAATGAATATAAAAGTTATATTTTCATTGATTTTGCAGTGTGTACGGATGAAATAAAAGAGTATTTTAACAATCATCTTAATGATTTGGATACGTTTTTTATGTTGCTTTCAACTGCATGTGGAAAAAAATTATATGAAAGAGAATCGCTTATTGTATTTGATGAAGTCCAGATGTTTCCTCGTGCAAGAGAAGCTATTAAATATCTTGTTGCAGATGGAAGATATGATTATATTGAAACAGGTTCCTTAATTTCAATTAAAGAAAATGTTAAAGACATTGTGATTCCGTCGGAAGAACGTCAAATGAAGATGTATCCATTGGATTTTGAGGAGTTCTGTAATGCCGTGGGAGAAGAAATGCTTGTTTCTTATATCAGAAAATGCTTCGAGGAAAGAGCGCCGCTTGAGAGAGGATTGCATGAAAAGGCAATGCTTGTTTTTAAACAGTATATGCTTGTGGGTGGAATGCCTCAAAGTGTTGTAAGCTTCATTGAAAGTCATAAGGATTTTGATAGGTGTGATAAAGAAAAAAGAGATATTCTCAACTTATATAGAAATGATATTATGAAAATAAGTTCGTCATATCGTGGCAAAGTGATTACCATTTTTGACCAAATTCCAGGCTTATTATCACAACATGAGAAGCGTGTTGTCTTTAAAAATATTACAGAAGGTAGTTTTGCTGAACAATATGAGGATACATTTTTCTGGTTGTCGGATTCTATGATATCGAATGAATGTTTTTTATGTAATGACCCAAATGTTGGTTTGTCGCTCAATGAAACACGAGGTTATGTAAAATGTTATCTAAGTGATACAGGTCTTTTGGTGAGTCATGCTTTTGATGAAAATGAATTATTAGAAGATGAGGTCTATAAGCAGATATTGAATGACGATATTGCGATTAACGAAGGAATGCTGTACGAAAATATGATTGCTCAAATGTTAGTTGCAAATGGTCATAAGCTATATTTTTATACGCATTACAATGCGGTGAAACATAGAAATGATATCGAAATTGATTTTTTGTTATCTAATAATAGCAAGACAAAATACAAACTCTATCCGATTGAAGTTAAGTCCGGAAAGAAATATACAATCAATTCGTTGAAGAATTTTAAAGAGAAATATAAGAGTCGTATTGGTGAATGTTATATTATTCACCCAAGAAATCTTTCCCTGAAAGAGGATATTATTTGCATACCGCCATATATGACGATGTGTTTATAATGGCATGACGGACAAATTGTAAGAATGAGGAGGATGTGATGAAGGATAAATTTGCAAGGATTGTTAGTTGCTTGGCTACAGTAAGTCCTTTTATTACAATAATTGTGACTCTGTTTTCGGAACCTGAAATTGCAGAAGCCATTATTGGAGGGGGAATCATTGGTTGTGCCATGGGGAGTATTTTAGGTATTATAGCGTTGATATTGAATAGAGGAAGTAGCAAGCTGGTAATTGTGCTATCTGTTCTTCCAATGATACCAACTGGGATTGTTTTGTTGGGGAGTATTCCCTTTTGGTTTTATAAATAAAAATATTATGGATAGATACAGCAGGCAGTGTGGTGGCTTACTTCAAAGGAAATATCATTTATATTAATGTGATGAAGAATATGAGCGTTGACTGTGATTGCTGTGCAGTGGCAGAGATTGGATATGGAAGCCGTGAGTATGAGTTGATTGAGGTGTAATGTGAGCGTAGATGAATTGATGAAAAAGGAATCACCTAAAATTCCAGATGAGATAAGAATTGCTTTAAGTAAAAATGAGATAACACCCACGTCATTTCAGGAAAAGAATGATATCCTGAAATCAGAGGAATTACAAAGGGAAGTCGGTTATAAGAAACTGGAAGATGGAACGTATCTGGTTTCGATGTATTGTCCTATGACCAATATCACTTCTGAGATGATAGAATGGTGGTTTTGGTGGCATCCAAGGAAAAATGAACGATATCAAGTATGGTTTCCAGAAGCACATGTTTCCATTGGTTTTTCCAAAAAACAAGCAGATTATTTTGAATGTGAGAGACAACCACAATTTCAGAATAATACGCAATATCCGGTTGAGAAAATCGGTGAAACAAAGATGCCATTAAGAATAGATTTTGTCACTCCGAAGGAATTTGGATTTTCCCAATCCGTGATGCAGGAGAATGATATTCCATTGATTGTGTGTGGTCATGTTGGTGCGTTTGATGGATTCATTTGGCATACAGAAATGGCACATATATTCAAACAAACAGAAGATGGATTGTTCATGACAAGTAGATTTTGGCTTGGGAAGACGATGAAAAATCCGTTGTTACGAAAACTCATTATAACGGATAAATTGGCAAAAGCAATGGCAGAGCATTGTTGTATTGAGTACAGAAATCTGTGTGAAATTCTTCCGGTTTTGTATGAAGAACAATAGGCGGATTTTGAATTTGGAGGAGGCTACGAAATGCATTACGAAAAGAGAAAATTTAGTTGTATGCGTGATGGTTTGACTATACGTGGCGTTGAATACTGTCCTGAAGGTGAGAATTTGCCGATTGCAATTGTGTCACATGGTTTTATGGCAAACCACAAGACTGTATTGCAGTATGTGGATTTATTTGCTGAAATGGGTTATGCAACCTACACGTTTGACTTTTGTGGTGGTTGTGTAATTGGTGGAAAAAGTGATGGCAGGACAACTGATATGTCTGTGATGACGGAGGTGGAAGACTTGAAGGCGGTTATGGAATATGTAAGGTCACTGCCTTATACCGATGCCGATAGAATCACTTTGATGGGATGTAGTCAGGGAGGATTTGTTTCTGCACTTACAGCGGTGGAGCGAGAGGAATGGGTGAAAAGCTTGGTGTTGTTTTATCCGGCCCTTTGTATTCCTGATGATGCAAGAAACGGTAAAATGATGTTTGCAAAATTTGATCCAAAGAATCCACCTGAAACTTTTTGTTGTGGTCCTATGAAACTTGGCAAACAGTACATTACAGATGTTATCAGGATGAATCCCTTTGAGGCAATCGCACCATATTCAGGTGAAGTTCTTATTGTTCACGGTACAAAGGATAAAATCGTGGATATGCGTTATGTGCAGGAAGCACACAAAGTTTATGCAGGAAGAGAAACGGGAACTGTGGAGGTACATTATATTGATGGTGGCAAGCATATGTTCTCGAAGAAGCACGATGCTTTAGCAATGACATATCTAAGACGTTTTGGTGAAAGGGAGATTTGAAAGAGAAGTATCCTTATCAAGGAAAGGAACGCTAATATGAGTGATTTTATAAAATTACCAGTAAAAAATATTTTAAAAGAAAGCAAGACAACAATTTCAAAATTTTGTGATAAGGAATATGTTGCTTATATTAATTTGGAAGATTCACGGCAGAAAATTCGTGTAAACACATATTATGTTCAAAAGGGTGATACAATTGAGTTATGTAGAACCTATGATAGAGGTTTATGCAATACGATAGAAGAGTATCAGGATTTGGACTTGCATTATATCGAGAGCCAAGCATATGGTTCGTGGATGGATAAAATGGAGCCTTTCAAAAATGCAAATGATTTACCTTTCAAAGATGTAGAGGATCAATTTGAGCATTTTCATGTTCCTTGTGGTCCTTGGCTTGCTAAGCCTAAGACATCAGGTAAGATAAAGTCTGCATTTTGTAAAAAATGGATTGAAAAAACCGAGGGATTTATCGATAAAAAACCGAAGGATTTACCCTTTTGTAAGGTGGTAGCTGCCATTACCTATCCCGATGTACGTGAATCCCAAATTATTATTTTCTATGACGAAGAATATTACAATTCTTTTTGGGATAGAAAAGGACCCTATCAGATATGGACGCCGATTGAGAATGGGCGTTCCTTTGCGAAAGAAAGAGGAATCGTGACAGAATTACCGGAGATAGGATATATAGAAGAGCTTAATGATGAAGATTATTATGCGAAATCGTATATCTGGTTTTATGGTGAGTGGCAAACAGGCATGCCTTGAAAATGGCAACACAGGAGTGGATAGAGTTATTGTTGTGCATTTAACGACACAGATTTTGATAAAAGTAAAAAAAATGTGTTGTTAAATGTACAAAATTTGGATATATATGACATAGATGATAGTGAGTACTAGGGGGAGCAAAGATATGTATAAAAACGATTTGGCTACTGCAAGTGGTATGTGGGGATTGTGGAATTATGATACATATAAACATGTTGATGACTATGACAAATGGGAACCGTTGTTTTGTGAGGACGAGGATATTGTTAAGCAAATTGAAAGTTATTGTTTTGTTCCAATTTATATATTTGAAGATGGTTGTCGCTCATTTACAATTAGAATAGATGAGGAAATATCAGAAAGAGAAAAAAAGTATATATGTGTACAATCAGAAGAGTATTTGTTGAAATCAACCGGTAGGGTTATTGTATCAGGAATTGAGAAAATCGAACAAAAAATCTCTTCGGAGAGAGTGATTGAACTGGATTTACCAGAAGGATATTATAGTGTAAAAATATATCTTATTGCTTGGGACGAAGAACCAGAGGCATATTTGGATGATGGTGAGATTAGTCCTAATGCGTTATCTGATTTTGTAGTTATAATTAATTCCAATGCTAACTTAGAACTTGAATATAGAACAAAGATAAATACTTTTTCAGAGGATGATTAGAAAATTGCTACGGTAAATTTTGGTAATATTGAAAAATGAATTAGGAGAATGGTTATGAATGGAGAAATTTATATTAAAAAATTAAAAGAAGCATATGAAAAACGTGGTTTGGCGGATAAATGGAATCATGTTTTAGACATAGCACATGGTATATCGAAAGAAGATAAGGAATTGCTGTTACAGGAGTATCCTGAGTTTCCGGGCAGTTTGATGGAAATTTTGGAAACGATAGATGGAACCTACTGGAGACAATATGGAGATGAAGAAGTAACGCATTACTTCTTTGGTTCAGATGTGGATGATGGAGAGTATCCATATTATTTGTGTTCGGCCAAAGACATAATGGACAATAAGGACAGTGCTTCAAATTTTGGAGATTTGTTCTATTATTTTTTGGAAGAATTTGATGAGGATTTTGGTCCATTTATTGACGATAAAATCCAGATGGATGCAGATAAGTTAAAGTGGTTGAACTTTTCGGATTGTATGAATAATGGTGGGACATCCAGTCTGTTTGTTGACTTTACACCATCGGAAAAGGGAACGAAGGGACAGATTGTCCGATATTTGCACGACCCCGATGAATTGAAGGTGATTGCAGACAGTTTCGATGAGTTTTTGGAAATGTTGATTGAGAATGATTTTAGATTTATTCATGAAGATGATTGAATTTGAGGAAGTTTCCATACTTTTGATGAATGAAATTAGGGTTGGTCATACTAGTTTTATGACAAAGGAACACTGGGATAATCTAGGATTTTAAAAGCATATTTATTATAAATGGGAGAATTAGATCTATGGAGTTTAAGGGGATTAGTAAAACCTTTTCAACTATTGGTGAAAAGCAATATGAAACAATAGGGGCGTTTTGGGACGAGTTGTCTAGAATGTATGGAAGAAAAAATCTTCGTGGTCTTGGATATAATTGGACGGATACGTCGATTGAATATGTGATTGGCTTGATAGAAGGGGACATAGATGGACAAAATGTGAGTATTACACTTCCGGATAATGGTTGGAACTGTGTACAGGGAAGGACAGAAAAGCTAGGAGAAATATATAGTGATATTTATAAGGATGGTCCATTAAAATATGAGATAGAAATGTTTGATGATGATGGAAACTGTAAAATTGAATTTTATAGATAGAATTCAATATGTGGTGGTATATAGGAGGATAGCTATGGATGCAAGGACATTAATAGATGCTTTGGGTGTAGCGGAGAGACTAAAAGATACAACTCGCCATTGTTATACGAAAAATGGCAGACACGAAAGTGTTGCGGAACACAGTTGGATGATGACTTTAATGGCATTTTTCATAAAGGATGAATTTCCGGAAGTGGATATGGACAAGGTAATTCGAATGTGTATTATTCATGATTTGGGCGAAGCATTTACTGGAGATATTTTCCGACTTATCAACTTGGATTCCTAAAGAATATGAGCTAAATAGAACCTATGCAGATGATAAAGTAGCCTTTTCGGAGTATCTTAAGGTTTTAAGGGAAGAAGTTCGTAAGGATACATTAAAGAAACTTGGCGAATAGAATATTGATTTAGAAATTATGTAAATCTTGAATTTTTGTGACAGAATAAAAAGAGAGAAAAGTGTAAAATGACACTTTTTCTCTCTTTCTTATGGGTTTATATTACCACAAAATTGATTTTTTTTCAAGACTTGCAGTGGATAGATATAAGAGGTATAATCACCGCACCATAGAGATTGGAGGAATGGGTGTGGAGGATTATTTATTGGCATTATCCCAACATGGGAAACAGGAAGTACTACGAAGCAATGAGTATACTTGTCAATTTGGATTAAGTCTGTCAGAGCAAGATGTTGAAGAATTGATGATTGTTCGGAGAGAATGTTTGCAGGAACATCAAAGGGTTGAATTTGGAAAAGGTGTGCTTGAAAAGTTGATATATGCCTTTTGTGATTCTTCCCATGTTCATCAGGAAAATTATGTAGATACGCTTTCAAGATTGCAGGACATTTTTTATTTGTATAAAAATGAGTCTATGGATGAATTAACAGATG
>CAYTOQ010000008.1:0-27793 GCA_964439445.1 uncultured Clostridium sp.
TGACAGACATAGACATAATGTGCAAGGAGCATGAAGAGGCTATGGCTGAGAAGGATAAGCAGATAGAAGCGCAAGCCTTACAACTAAAAGAACAGCAACAACAACTTGTACACCTATTAGAGCGCATTAAGCAACTTGAAGGAAAATAATGAAATTAGAAAAGCTATCATTCGTAAACAATTACAAATGATAGCTTTATTGCTTTGTATTCAAGTAGTATTCTATACTTATCCTAGCGATGCAAACAAAGCTGCGATTTCATCCGCAGATAACTGTTTGTTTGGATCGTCAGATACAGGGGTTACAGTTACTGGTTCAGCATTAGCAATTGCAGCATCCATCTGCTTTTCTTCCTCTACAGGATCCTTCTTAGGAGCAGGTTCAGCAGCGGCAAATAAAGCAGCAATTTCATCTGCAGAGAGCTGTTTGTTCGGGTCGTCGGAGATTGGTTCCACAGCAACTGCGCTCTCTGTTGTGGTGTCAGCTTTTTTAGGAGCAGGTTCGGCAGCAGCGAATAGAGCTGCAATCTCATCTGCGGATAATTGTTTGTTCGGATCATCGCCTAAATCACCAATAGTCATTGGTTGCTCAGTAACTTCTGTCTCTTCGTAGTCTGTCGATTTTCCAACTACAGTGAAGGTAGGAGTAAATGGCTCCTCTGCCTCATTCTCTTCCGCTGTTGTTTCTGTCTCTTTCTTTGGAGCAGGTTCGGCAGCGGCGAATAGAGCAGCAATTTCATCTGCGGAAAGCTGTTTGTTAGGGTCATCTAAAACGAGTTCTTCTATCGTATCCTCATTTGTACTCTCTGAGGCAGTATCTTCTACAGGATTTTCAATGATTGGTTCGGTGTTGAGTGTTTCCGTGATCGTGGCATCGTCGAAGACTGTTTCGACTATGTTTTCTTCTGTAAAGCCTGCTTCGGTCACTCCGCTTTCCGTAGCTGTGATGTCTTCTGGGCTAACGTCTTTTGTGAAGACCTCATCAGAAAGGAAGTCTGCTACAGAATTATCCTTTGCTGCTTCTTGGTTTGCAAATTCATCTGTTTGTGTTGGTACGCTTTGAACGACAGTTTGTGTTGGCGCCTGGAAATGCTGAATATTATTGGAAATATTCTGCAATTCGTGTGCTACATTGTTAAGCTGCAGACTTAATGTCTGGTCAGGGACGGTTGGCTGAGTTTTTAAGTAATTCACAATATCCTCTAATGCGGAAACAACCTCGTTGTTGTTTGGTTGAATCTGGTCGAAGCCTTGTATCATCGTATCGCTAAGCTGATTACGCAACTCCTTAATAGTAGAAATTACCTTAGTTGTATTGTTCTGGTCGTATTTTATCATAAGCTTAGTTGCTTTGTTTTGCATACTAGAGATGGAAGCGAGGTTTTTGTGCAAGGCATCCTGGCTTTCCATGTAGTTGGTTTCAAGCATTGCGACGGTTTGAGCAGCCTGCTTTGTGTATAGGAAGGTAGCTTTTCCCAGTTGAGATTGTGTACCATTCATATTCTCTAATTGTACGGAGATGTCGTTCATATAGTCCTTAAGCTGACTGTTCATATATTTATTTTTTGCTATGGAAAATGCAATGATGTTCTGTGTCAAAATATAAGCACAGATTAGAAATAACAGACTCATTCCCATTACTGCGAATATAATGTTGTGATACATGATTAATGTGTAGATTAACGCAATCCCTGAAATAAGTGTTGTGAGCACTGAAAGTGCTAGCTTGTTCTCTTGCTTGTTCATAGTTAAGTACCTCCGCCATATAACTCCCTAAATCTATTATGGATAAATAGTGTTTGTTCTCATTCTGTAAATTGTGGTTATGTATATTATTTTCTATTGTCTGGCACAATATATTGTGTTGATAAATCTGTGATGCGAATTATGTCAACAAGTGAATTGTGGCAAGGCACACAGAAAAATGTCCTAAATTTAGGAACATTCCTACATATTATACTACAAAAACAAGGTGTCGTAAAGGAAAATTATGTAAACGGATAACAATGGAAAGAAAACTCACAGGGAGAGGAGTATGTACATAAGAAAGAGTGGATACAAAAAAGACCTTGATAAATATCAAAGTCTTTCTTGGTGTGATGGAGTACAAAAGTGTTTTCGCAAGAGCACTTCAATTGTAATTATTTTACTTTTTTGGTGACGGTACTACTCTTTCCATCATTCATATTTTTTACATATATCTTGATGGTAGCATTCTTCTTGAGGGTTTTACACTTTACGGTAAATACCCCCTTGTTGTTAGTTTTGGCACTGTATGTTTTCTTTCCGATTTTAACGTAAACGGTAGTGCCGACTTCTGCTTTACCTTTTACAGTTTTCTTCTTTTTGTTAATCTTGGTGATGGTTGGCTTCTTAGGAGTTCCTAAATCCCACTCGCAAATGTAACCGGTCTGTTCAGCAGTATTGGTGTTTGCCATGTCGTTCCATTGTTGTGGCCATACAGCGACACATTTTTCGTTGGATACAACATTGCTTGAGTTGTTGGGTTCACCGTCACCCCAGTTGGTATATTTCCACTTTTCGCCGGTGACCCATTTCCACTTGCCATCATCATCTCTGTAACCGCCAATCCATAAACGGGTTTCGTTTTTGTTAAGTTTGTTGATGAACTTTTGCTCGCTCTTAGATGTGATGGTTGCTAAATGACCGTTCTGTGCTTCGCACAAGGCTTTTGCCTCTTCCCATGTAATGCCACGCTCTTCAACAATTAAATAATAGTGATTACCATTGCGCACTGCACCTGCTGGGATGGAATCCTTGATACTGGTTGCATTGGCGGTGATACCCATGCTGAATACCATTAGCAATGATAAAATAATAAGTTTACTGCATTTTTTTAACATTTGTATACTCCTTTGTTCAAAATATATTTGATGTGTTTCTCATCTGCATATTATTCTAGTGCTAAAATATAGAAATGACAAGATATAGAGGTTTGCGAAGAAAAGGGCTTCTCGCAACGGACGGTTGCGGTTGGAAGTGTGAGATGAAGGAACGATAATAGTATATTGAAAGAAAAAGAACAGGATGGATAAGAATGCGGGTAAAGGAGGTAGAATGTAGTTGAAAGAGAAGATAAACAGTGGTATACTTGGAACAAGTGTTCGAAATGTTGTTCGATGAATTAAGAGAATTGGAATGCTGAATAAGAATATACTATGAGAAGGAATTTTGATTTGAATGGAGAATAAGATGGACAGATTTGTATTACATTCAGAATTTAAGCCAACTGGTGACCAGCCGCAGGCGATAGAAGAATTGGTGAAGGGGTTTGAAGATGGGAATCAGTTTCAGACGTTGTTAGGTGTTACCGGTTCTGGTAAGACATTTACAATGGCGAATGTGATCGCGAAGCTGAATAAACCAACCTTGATTATTGCACATAATAAGACGTTGGCAGCGCAGTTATATAGCGAATTCAAGGAGTTCTTTCCGGAGAATGCGGTAGAATATTTTGTATCCTACTACGATTATTATCAACCAGAGGCGTATGTTCCTTCTACGGATACTTATATAGAGAAGGATTCCTCTGTCAATGATGAGATTGATAAGCTGAGACATTCTGCTACTGCGGCGTTGATTGAGCGTAGGGATGTGATTGTCATTTCTTCGGTTTCTTGTATTTATGGTATTGGTTCGCCAGAAGATTACGAGGACATGATGTTAACACTTCGCACAGGAATGACGTATGAATGGGATAAGCTCATAACGGATTTGATTGATATTCAGTATGAACGCAACGAGATGGATTTTAAGCGTGGAAGCTTCCGTGTTCACGGAGATGTGTTGGAGATTTTGCCTGTTTCTACCTTTGAGAATGCAATACGTGTAGAATTTTTTGGAGACGAGATTGATCGTATGGTAGAATTTGATCCGTTAACTGGTGAAGTGAAAAGAGGTATTAATTGCGCATTTATTTTTCCTGCTTCTCATTATGTTGTGGCACAGGATAAGATTGAACGTGCGGTGGGAGAGATTGAGCAGGAACTAGAGGAAAGGCTTTCTTATTTTAAGGAGAATGATAAGCTCTTAGAAGCGCAGCGTATCAGTGAAAGAACACATTTTGATATGGAGATGTTGAAGGAGACAGGTTTTTGTTCTGGTATTGAAAACTATTCGAGACCTTTAGCTGGTTTGGAACCGGGAGCCACCCCCAATACCTTACTAGAATTTTTTAAAGATGACTTTTTGATGATAATAGATGAGTCTCATATTACGGTTCCGCAGATCCGAGGCATGTATGCAGGAGATCGGTCCAGAAAACAGACCTTGGTGGATTTCGGTTTCCGTCTTCCATCTGCCATGGATAATCGTCCTCTTCGTTTTGATGAATTTGAGGAAAAATTGGACCAGGTTATGTTTGTATCGGCTACCCCATCTGATTATGAAGCGGAGCATGAGCTACTTCGAACGGAGCAATTGATTCGTCCGACCGGTTTGTTGGATCCAATAATCGAGGTAAAGCCAGTGGAGGGACAGGTAGATGACTTGCTTTCTGAGGTAAACAAAGAGGTGGAGAAGGGCCATAAGGTGTTGGTAACCACTCTGACAAAGCGTATGGCAGAGGATTTGACTGACTATCTTCGTGACCAGGGAGTGAAGGTTAAGTATCTTCATTCGGATATCGATACGTTGGAACGAATTGAGATTGTACGAGATTTGCGTATGGGAGTCTTTGATGTGTTGGTAGGTATTAACCTATTGCGTGAGGGATTAGATATTCCGGAGATTACGCTAGTTGCAATCCTAGATGCAGACAAGGAAGGCTTCTTACGTTCAGAAACTTCTCTCGTGCAGACCATTGGTCGTGCGGCGCGTAACAGCGAGGGACGCGTTATTATGTATGCAGATGAGATTACCCGTTCTATGCGTGCAGCGATTGATGAAACCAATCGCCGTAGAGAGATTCAGGATGCATATAACAAGGAACATAATATTACACCGACTACCATCCAGAAATCTATTCGTGATTTGATTACTACTTCAACAGATGAGGATGTTGATGCACTGAATGAGAAGCTTCATGAGAAGGATATTGAGTCCATGACGAAGAAGGAGTTGCAGGCAGAGATTAAGAAGTTTACCAAGAAAATGGAAACCGCAGCAGCAGAGCTTAACTTTGAGATGGCGGCGGAGTACCGTGACCGATTGAAGGAACTAAAGATTACACTGAGGGATTACGATGCATAATGAAAATCTATGTCAAACAAATATGTATGTGACAACACAATATATACGTATAATGATTTCTGAATAATGGAAATTCTCTTTGCAGAGATATTTTTATGAACAAATTCAATAAAATTCTTGTCATTTTTTGTATATTATTTTAAAATATAAGTATATATGAAGAGTTCAGATACACATATCATTCGGTAATATATAAGAAGGGGCTGGGATTAAGATGAGCAAACAGAAGATATTTTTGTTGGATGTAGAAGCAACGGATGCAGCAATGCTGACGGAATGGTTGCAGACGGAGTATGAATACGAAGTAGTTCGAAGTGGAGAGAAAGATTTTTCGTATTTCATGGATAGCATTGGTACAATTGATTTGATTATCACAGATTTAAAACTGGCACGGCAGACGGGATGTCTTGTTTTGAAGTGGATTGAAGCAGAACCCAAACATAAGTACATTCCTCTGTTAACCCTGATATCATTGGAGCAACCAGATGATATTAAGAGTGCCTTTGAAATTGGCTCTGACGATATTATAGCAAAGCCTTTGAATTTGGAGATTGTAAAAAAACGTATTGGCAATATGATGTGCGTAGGTGGCAATCGCAGAATGCATAATGTAATGGAAGATTTGCTTCAGGCAGAAATTGATGAATATATTAGTGATTTGGGAATGTGTACGTGTGCAATCTGTCGAAGAGATTTGCTTACTTTGACGTTGAATCACATAGAACCGAAATATGTTACCAGTGAGAGAGGTGCTGCAATTTCTAAGGCGGAACGGACAGCTTCTAGAGAAGAGAAGCTTAAGCTGTTGACGCAGATTGCGTATTGTGCCCAGATGGTTAAGAAAAAACCGAATCATGGTTAGAATGGAGGATGAGTGAATGCTTGTATAAAACATTCACTCATTTTTAGTTACTTTATACAGTTCCATCATTAGTGGTAACGGAAGGAATGAAAAAATATATTTTTTTGTAACAACAGGAAACTTGTGGTGTCATATTATCAGGAGGTGAGTTAGTGAAATATTATACCCGGGAAATGGAGATTATATATCGCAAATATTATAAAGATGTCTTTTGTTTTGTTCGCTCATTATCTGGAAATGTGGATGTTGCGGAAGACATTACACAGAATACGTTTTGCAAAGCGATACAATCTGCTAATAAATTTCGTGGAGATTGTGACATCAGAGTCTGGCTCTGCCAGATTGCGAAAAATGATTATTTAAATTATTTGCGCAAAGAAAAAAGAAATGTGACTAATTATGAGGTTGAGGATATTCTTGCCAATATACCAGATGCTTCAGAACCGGCCGTCAAGCATATTGAGGATGCAGAAGCTGCAAAAGAGATTCAGGCGATTTTAGAAACGTTAGAAGAACCGTATAAAACGGTATTTTCTTTAAAGGTTTTGCATGAAGTATCCTATGCGAAGATGGTAAGGTGTTGTTAGAACAACATTTAGAACAGTGCGAGGAGTGTCAAGCACTAGCAGAAAAAATGAAGAGTAATATTACTGTGGCAGAGGATAAAGATATTAACCCATTTAAGAAGCTTCGGAAGAAGATATTTTTTCGGACGTTATGGATTGTGTTAGGGATGTTGGTGCTATATATTGCTTATATCTTTTGTGATTTAACTGTGTTGCCGGTGTTTTATGCAGGAGAGAACTTAATGAAAGATTTACAGGTGGTTGAGACGGAGGAAGGATTGTTTTTGCGTCGTGAGAACCTTGCGAGTCGTGGAGAGGTTGTAATTGTAAATTATAATGCAGATGGTGAAGTGAAGCTTTATTTGGGTGAAAATATTTTTGGACGTTTTCGTGTGGGATGGACAGAGGCGTTGACCTATACGCAAATTGCGCCAGATAAGCCGTTGTTTGGAGATGAGCCAATTACTAGGGTTACGTATTGTGATGAGGAAGGTAATGTGATGTATGTGCTTTGGGAAAAATAGAACAAGTGTGGTTGTTGTAGCCGTTGTGGTGCTTTTTGTTCTTTTGATGCTTGCCGTAGGCAAATAACCAGAAAACTTAATTATAGCCTAATTATAGAATGGAAGTCGAAAAGTACAGAAAAAGACGAACGAATATTCGCATTTATTCTGTACTTTTTCTTTGCAATTTGATATACTATAACCGAACGCTAGTTCGGTGTTTGCGACGTACTTAACTGGGTAGTTGGGGGAGATACTTTTGCCAGCTATGGAAGTTAGTCTTGCAAAATATTTTATATTCTATCATAATCGGTAAGGTATGATAGAGTTTATGATGGAGTATATAATGCATGTGGATACATCTTTATAATTTGGCATACAATAGTTTATAATAATTAAGTAAAGTTAACCGCAGTTAATAGAAGAGAATGAGACCACAGATGAAAGGAAAGAGGATATGAAGCAATATATTACAATCAAGGGTGCAAAAGAACACAATCTGAAAAATATAGATATTAAGATTCCAAGAGATGAGCTGGTGGTAGTAACTGGACTTTCTGGTTCCGGTAAGTCATCTCTTGCGTTTGATACCATTTATGCTGAGGGACAGCGTCGTTATATGGAATCGTTATCTTCTTATGCGAGACAGTTTTTGGGACAGGCAGAGAAGCCAGAGGTGGAGAAGATTGAAGGTCTTTCACCTGCTATATCTATTGACCAGAAGTCTACCAACCGCAATCCACGCTCAACAGTTGGGACAGTGACAGAAATCTATGACTATTTCCGTTTGCTCTATGCCAGAATTGGTGTTCCACATTGTCCTTGTTGTGGAAGAGAGATAAAGAAACAGACTGTAGACCAGATGGTGGATACGGTTATGGAACTTCCGGAAGGGACGAAATTTCAGTTGTTGGCTCCGGTGGTGCGAGGACGCAAGGGTCGTCACGAAAAGGTGCTTGCACAGGCGAAACGAAGCGGTTATGTCCGCGTAATTGTGGATGGCTCGCTCTATGAATTGTCAGAAGAGATTGAATTAGACAAGAATAGGAAACATGATATTTCTATAGTAGTGGATCGATTGGTTGTTAAGTCCGGTATAGAACGCAGATTAAATGATTCCATCGAGGCAGTGATGAAGCTGGCGGAGGGGATTATGGTGGTGGATGTGATAGGTGGTAAACCAATCAATCTAAGCTCTAGTTTTTCCTGTCCGGACTGTGGGGTTAGTATTGATGAGATTGAACCGAGAAGCTTCTCCTTTAACAATCCCTTTGGTGCGTGTCCGACTTGCTTCGGTCTCGGATATAAGATGGAGTTTGATATAGACTTGATGATTCCGGATCAGAATCTTTCCATTGCAGAGGGTGCGATTGTAGTGATTGGCTGGCAGTCATGTACGGATAACAAATCCTATACGAGAGCGATTTTGGATGCGTTGGCAAAGGAATTCAACTTTGATTTGAATACACCATTTAACCAGATGTCGGAAGAGGCGAGGAATATTATTCTATATGGTACCAATGGACGTGAAGTGAAGGTGCATTACAAGAGTCAGAGAGGTGAAGGGGTCTATGATGTGGCATTTGAAGGACTAATTCGTAATGTACAGAGACGTTACCGTGAGGTAGGCTCGGAATCTATGAAGGAAGAGTACGAGAGCTTTATGACGATTACGCCATGTGATGTCTGTGAGGGGCAACGTTTGAAGCAGGAATCTCTTGCAGTTACAGTGGCTGGTAAGAATATATATGAGATTACAACTATGTCGATTGAGAAGCTGGTGGAATTTTTAGAGACAATTGAACTGACGGATAGGCAGCAATTCATTGGCGGTGGAATATTGAAGGAGATTAAGTCAAGACTTTCTTTCCTTATGAATGTAGGCTTGGATTACCTTGCGCTTTACAGACCAACCGCATCGCTTTCTGGTGGTGAGGCACAGAGAATTCGTCTGGCTACACAGGTGGGCTCTGGTCTTGTAGGTGTGGCATATATTTTGGATGAGCCAAGTATTGGTTTGCATCAGAGAGATAATGATAAGCTGATTGGTACGTTGAAGCATTTGCGAGATTTGGGGAATACCCTAATTGTAGTGGAGCATGATGAGGATACTATGCTTGCAGCAGACCATATTGTGGATATCGGTCCGGGCGCAGGTGAATTGGGTGGAGAGGTTGTTGCCCAAGGAACCGCCCAGCAGATTATGAAGAATAAGAAGTCCATTACGGGAGCATATCTTTCTGGTCGTATTAAGATTCCTGTGCCGGAGACACGAAAAGAGCCAACTGGTTGGATTACAGTGAAGGGTGCGAGACAGAATAATTTGAAAAATATTGATGCGGCATTTCCACTTGGAGTGATGACCTGTGTGACCGGTGTGTCTGGTTCTGGTAAGAGTTCCTTGGTAAATGAGATTTTATATAAGCATCTTGCAAAGGAGCTGAACCGTGCAAGAATGAAGGCGGGAGACCACGATGGAATTGAAGGATTGGAGCAGCTTGACAAGGTGATTGACATCGACCAGTCTCCAATTGGTAGAACGCCACGTTCCAATCCGGCAACCTATACTGGCGTGTTTGATATGATTCGTGATTTGTTTGCAGGAACGAAGGATGCCAAGTCCAGAGGATATAAGAAGGGAAGATTCTCCTTTAACATTTCTGGTGGTCGTTGTGAGGCTTGTAAGGGTGATGGTATTATCAAGATAGAGATGCATTTCCTTCCGGATGTCTATGTGCCTTGTGAGGTGTGTGGTGGTAAGCGTTATAATCGTGAAACCTTGGAGGTGACATACAAAGGTAAGAATATATTTGATGTGTTGGATATGACAGTAGATGAGGCGTGCAAATTCTTTGAGAATGTTCCGTCTATCTTGCGAAAGATAGAGACCCTGAAGGAGGTTGGACTTGGTTATATTCGCCTTGGTCAGCCATCCACAACCTTGTCAGGTGGAGAGGCACAGCGTGTGAAGCTTGCTACAGAGCTATCCAGAAGAAGCACAGGTAAGACCATTTATATATTGGATGAGCCGACTACGGGATTGCATTTTGCAGATGTACACAAGTTAGTTGAGATATTGCATCGTCTTTCGGAGGGTGGCAATACGGTAATTGTAATTGAACACAACTTAGAGGTGGTAAAGACTGCGGACTACATTGTAGATATCGGACCGGAAGGTGGAGATAAGGGTGGAACGATTGTAGTTGCAGGAACACCAGAAGAAGTAGTACAATGTGAGAATAGCTATACAGGACAGTATCTGAAGAAGATGTCGGAAAGATAGTTGAAATAATTGAGCATATAAGTCAAGGATTTCATCTGCTTTTAACGGTTCACAGATATAATGTCGGTTGCAATGTATGCGAAAGCAGATATTGAATTATACTGATGGAATGGAGAATACGTAAGATGCGAGATAACAAAAGTAGTAAAATGTGGAATCGGATAATAGTTGGATTGTTTTTAGCAATTGTGCTAACTGTGGTGGATGGAGTGTCGAATCAGGCGGCAACGGTGGATTTTGCCACGAAGCTAACAGAGCTACAGACGAAATTTCCGGAGGACAAGTATTGGAATCATGTGGGAATGACAACAGATAATTCCGATGGATACACAGATACTGCATGTTATCTCCATAAAACTGACGGCGTAAGTCACACCTATGGTACCAATGGCTGTGTGTGCAATCATTTTGTGAATGCCAACCATGGTGGAACATCCACACAGTGTATGGGCTTTGCGTATAAGCTGGGATATGATATGTTCGGCGATACAACATGGACGGTTATTAATAGTCCCAATGCTACGCAGATTGCAGATATTCGAATTGGTGATATCGTGAGATTGGATAATAATAGCCATTCCGTATTTGTCATTGCCAGAACAGGAAATTTGATTACGGTTGGAGAAGCGAACTATTCGGGCGCATGCCAGATTTCGTGGGATAGAACCATTGACCTATCCACAGCCAATATTACTTATTATGAACGCGCGGCAAACTATGATGTTGTATTGGGAGATCAGACTGCAGAAGTGACGCAACCGGAGAGTACGGAAGCAACGACAGAAGCAACGACAACACAAGCAACCGCACCAGCGGATTTTACCGGCTGGCAATTGGCGGTGGATGGTGAGAATTATCAGTATTTTAAGAGTGGCAAATTACAAAAAAATAAATGGATTACAATAAAAAAGAAAAAATATTATGTGGATGAAGATGGTTATAGAGTAACGGATTTTTATGACATAGATGGTTATACGTATTACTTCAATGACGAAGGTGTCATGAAAAAGAATGCGTGGTTTAGCTTAGATGGAGAGACATATTACGCAAATGCAAGTGGTATTGTCTTGAAGTCACAATGGCTCTATTATAAAGGTGTATTGGTCTATGTGACGAAGGACGGAAGTATTGCGAGGAAAGAGATCGTAAAGATTGGTTCAAAGCAATATTACTTCGATGCGAAGGGTAAGCGTTCGAAGGGCTTCAAAAAGGTAAATGGAAAATATTATTACTGTAATAGCAGTGGAGTGATTCAAAAGAAAAAATGGGTTACGAAGAACGGAAAGAAATACTATCTTCAGAAGAACGGTGTGAGAGCACAGTCTAAGCTATTGAAGATAGGAAAGTATAGATATTATTTTAATGCAAAGGGTCAGATGGTGAAGAACAAACGCATCGTTTATGATGGTGAGGTTTACCAAGCAGATAAAAAAGGTCGATGCAAATATGTAGAGGACGATTATAGCGATGCAGAAAATGACGATTTGACAAGCAATGTGTACTAAATGTGTTATGGGCATAGCTCTATATTCGGGATAATAGGACGCACTGGATTTGTTGGTAGAACATAGGTGTGTCGTATTAGAGAGAGAATCGGAAAAGAAGTGAAAGGATTGTCGACTTCTGAAAAAATTAAGCGTATTTTTGTTGCGAATACCTACTAGGATAGCTTGTCCTCCTTCATTTATAATGGTTTCACATTAGACATTATAGGGAGGACGTAGATTATGAAGGAAGAGCGTTACCTGATTAAAGAGGCGGCGGCATTAGTTGGTGTGGAGTCTCATGTACTTCGGTACTGGGAAGAGGAGTTAAAGATGGATATCCATCGCAATGGGATGGGACATCGGTACTATACTCAAAAGGATATAGAGCTTCTGACAAAGGTACGTAATTTGAAGGAAAAAGGGCTTCAACTGAAAGCGATTCGCAATTACTTGGAAATGCGAAGAGAGCAGATGGCAAATGGTGAAAACAAACCATCTGTGGATGAAGTGCAAAAGATTATTCAGTTTGCAGATGTGAACAAAAAGATGGAGAAAAAATCCGAGTCCAACAATGCGGTGGAAGATGACACAAAAGAAGAGATACATAAAGATTTACCGGAATTACAACAGAATCTGGCACCGGTAAAGCAGCAGATATTATCCAATGAAGCCAAAATGGAACAATTCCAACAGTTGATGAATCGTATTGTTTCCAATGCGATTAAGGAAAATAACGAAATGATTGGTCAAGCGGTTGGTCAGCACGCAGCGGACGAGGTGGTAAACAAGCTATCCGGTATGACAAAGGAGCAGGAGGCAAGAGCGGAGGAGCGATACAGAAGGCTAGACCAGACACTCCGTGAAATACAGCGGGCAAGACAGGAGGCGGCTGCGGCCAATATGCGTCCGGTAGACAAACGCAGACAAGCCCGATTGAATCGCAAGAGTAAGAATAGTGGCAAGAAAGATGTAGCAGTTATGGAAAATGCGGTGGATGAAAAGGAATAAAATGTCTTTTTTAGTTGCAAAATCCTTAGAAACGTAGGATAATAGGTGCGTATAGCTAAGACATATATCGTACATAGATTATGATGAAAGATGATATTATATGATTATAAAAGGATATATTAATCAAAGATAGTAGAAAAGGAAGGTCACTGATGATGAAGAATATGATTAATTTCAGTAATTTTAGTAGAGAAGAGTTGAATGCAATATTAGATTTGGCTTATGATATGAAGAAGTCTCCTGAAAAGTATTCAGAAGCTTTGAAGGGAAAGAAGTTATATACCTTGTTTGAGAAAACTTCTACTCGTACATTCTTGTCATTTACAACAGGAATTACAGAGCTTGGCGGTAGCTATTTTAACCAGCTTTGGGAGGATTCGAACTTTGTGTTAGGTGAGCCTGTTTCAGAGATTAAATATGTGTGTCGTAATGTAGATATTATTATGGCACGTCTGATAAAGAATGAAACGGTGAACTTATTTGCAGATAATGTGACAGTGCCATTTATTAACGGTTGTGATTCTACATATCATCCATGTCAGATTCTTGCAGATGCCTTGACGTTCAAGGAGCATTTTGGCGGATTGAATGTAAAGCTTATGTATATTGGAGCTAAGAACAATGTGTTTAACTCTTTGGTTGAGTTCTTTGCAAAGATGGGGGAAGGAACCATATATGGATTGACGCCCCTTGTGAATGATACTGCGGTAGAGTCTGATTTTTACGAAAAAGCAAAGGCAAGTGGTCACTACGTAGAATTAGACCCATCTATGTCCATGGAGGAAGCCAAGAAATATGTAGCGGATATGGATGTATTATATACTGATACATGGGTAGATATGGAGTTCTTTAACAATCCTGCATATCAAAAGCAGAAGGAAGAAACCCTTGCAAAGATGATGCCATATCAGATTAATAAAGATTTATTAGAGGGTAGCAAAGCAAAGGTTATGCATGATATGCCAATGCACGTTGGTTTTGAAATTAGTCAGGAGGTTGTGGATGACAACCTGGATTTGATTTTAGATCAGGCAGAAAATAGACGCCACGCTGAAAAAGCAGTTATGGTAACATTATTAAGAAAATAAAACGACAAAAATAAGCGCTAATATGGTATAATAGTAAAAACAACTTATATCATTTAGCGCTTTTTGTGTATACGATGAGCTTGATTAGACAAGCGTGCTTGCACGCTGTTGAAAAATGATTGTACAGTAACTTAAAATTTTCTTAATACTATATACAAATAAGAGAATTGGTATTTTCCATAGAGTAAGATGTGACGATATAGTATATAGAGTTTTCGTTACATATTATCAAACCAGAAAAGGGGTGACTGGTATGGAAATAAGTACAAATGCATGCGTTCCTGATATTGTCGTTAGCGAGGATAAGATGTCTGTCAAGATGAAGTTGAAACTTGACGATAGTGGTCGTTGCTGGACAATGAACGAATTAAAGGATTTAATTACATCAATGAATGTAAAAACAGGCATTATGGAGTCTGTTATTTGTGATGTCATTCAGAATGACGTATACGATATATATATAGAAGTTGCCAAGGGTAAGCCATCGGTTGAGGGTAAGGATGGTTATTACATTTATCATGTGCAGACACCTGAGGAGGGGAATGCGCCTAAGGAGTTAGAGGATGGTTCGGTTGAGTATATCAAGACGACAAGTCATATCGTTGTAGAAGCTGGAGATTTGTTGGCAGAATATGTTCCTGCGACCAATGGAGAATATGGATTTGCAGTGGATGCATCCATGCTGGCACCAAAGCGAGGTAAAGATTTGCCGAAGCTTAAGGGGAAAGGCTTCTATCACGAGGATGGAAAATATTATGCGTCTAGTCATGGTATGGTAGAGATTACAGAGCGAGGTTTTCGTGTTACCAATTTATTAGAGGTAAATGGTGATGTGGATATCAATTATGGTCATATTGATTTTGATGGTGACGTGAATATTCGCGGTGATGTAAAGTCCGGAATGATGGTGAAAGCAACTGGAAATATAGAAATCAAAGGTCACGTAGGGAATTGTTTGATAGAGGCTGGAAAAAATATTGTTGTTCACAATGGTATGCAGGGTAAGTTTTCGGGAAAGCTAATTGCGGGCGGAGATATAGAGTGTAAGTTTTTCGAGAACTCTCAGGCGATTGCGAAGGGAAATATTATTGTTCGATCGATTATGAATTCTCAATTAGAGGCAGAAGGAAAGGTTACTGTAGAGGGAAAGGATGCTGTAGTGCTAGGAGGTTCGGTTCATGCTGTGCAGGGAATGGAATTATCAGAAGCAGGTAATGATACAGAATTAGAAACCTTGCTGGTGGCTGGTGCTTTGCCAGATACGTTGAGACGCAATGCTGAGTTGGGAGAGTTGATTAAGAAGGTCGAGGGTGAAGTGGATTTGTTGGAGCGTTCAGCGAAGGTGTTGGAACGTATGGCGAAAACGAATGTCACGAAAGAAACCAATAACCGTAGAATGAAGATTATTCAGGCAAAGATTATCAAATCTACAGAGCTGAAGCAATACCAGAAAGAGAAGCTGCGCAGTGAAACTTTGATTAACAGTGGTAAGAATGCTAACGTGATGGTGCAAAAGGTCATTTATCCTGGCTGTCGCGTGGAGATTGCAGGGGTTGGAATCGAAGTGAAGCAGGAATTAAAACACGTGAAATTCATACTTAGGGATGGAATTATTGAGGCAGCTTTGTTATACTAGATAAGGATTACAGATAGAGTTGGAGTGAGAAAGGTGAAGATAGAAGTTTGGTTGGATGCGGCTGCGATTATTTTGTTCCTTGGATTTGGAATGGCGGCATTGATTGCATTTTCAACAATTGATAAGCAAAAGGAAATTACCATAAGTAGTCGCTATGGAAGACAGACTGGTTCTTTGGAAATTATATATGTCAATGTGGCGTTGCTATTGATTGCCGTAATGTTGTATCAAAATAGCTATCGGTTTTTGCCTGCTCTTTGCGTTTTTGTATTATTGATTTTCTTTAATAGCAGAATGCAAAGCGGTATTGCTCCCATTGGTGTGTTTATCGGAACTACGTATCTGGAGTGGGGAAGAATAGAGGCATACAAGATTATTAATGATGAGATAAGCACTGTGCAGATTCGCATATATGCAAACAGAAAGCAATATGTACTTCGATGTGGAAAAGAGCAGCGTGCACAGGCAGAAGGATATTTTTGGGACCATAGTATTCCTGAAAAGGTATAAAGGAGGAAGAAAATGAGACATTTAATTGACCCGATGGATTTATCTGTTCAAGAGATTGATGAATTGCTTGAGTTAGCGGATGATATCATTGAAAACAAAGAAAAATATTCCAAGGTATGTGATGGCAAGAAGCTGGCTACCTTGTTTTTTGAGCCAAGTACTAGAACTCGATTAAGCTTTGAAGCAGCAATGATGGAGTTGGGAGGTAATGTACTTGGTTTTTCTTCGTCTGACTCTTCCTCTTCTGCAAAAGGAGAGAGTGTTTCGGACACCGTTAAGGTGGTATCTTGCTATGCAGATATCATTGCTATGAGACATCCGAAGGAGGGCGCACCGTTTTTGGCATCTATGAGGTCGGATGCACCAATTATAAATGCAGGAGATGGTGGACACAATCATCCGACGCAGACCTTGACGGATCTTTTGACGATTCACAGAGAAAAGAAACGGTTAAATAATATTACAATTGGATTTTGTGGTGATTTGAAGTTTGGTAGAACAGTACATTCTTTAATTAAGGCGCTTTCCCGTTATGAGAATGTGAATTATATTATGATATCTCCGGTTGAATTAGAGATTCCTCAGTATTTGAAGGAAGAGGTTTTTGACAAGGAAGGAATGTCCTTTGAGCAGGTTCGTACCATCGACGAGGTTATTGATAAATTAGATATTTTATATATGACAAGAGTTCAGAAGGAACGCTTCTTTAATGAGGCGGATTACATTCGTTTGAAGGACAGCTATATTTTGGATATGCCAAAGCTTAAACGTGCAAAAGAAGATTTGAGCATCTTGCATCCGTTACCTCGTGTCAATGAAATTGCGGTGGAAGTGGATGATGATCCACGTGCATGTTACTTTAGACAGGCGTTGTATGGAAAATATGTCAGAATGGCATTGATTATGAAAATGCTAGGAATTGAGAAGCCTGAGTAATATGTAAATGAAATGATAGAAAGGAACGGTGTAAGAAATGAAAATAGATAGTATACAAAATGGAATTGTGTTAGACCACATTACTGCTGGAAGAGCGATGTTAGTATACAAATACTTAGGACTAGATAAGCTGGATTGTTCGGTTGCGATTATTAAAAATGCGACAAGCCGAAAAATGGGACGTAAGGACATTTTGAAGATTGATCATCCGGATTATGACATTAATTTGGATGTTTTGGGATATGTAGACCCAGATATTTCGGTTAGTATCATCAAAGATGGTGTGACTGTGGAAAAGAAAAAGGTTGAATTGCCGGAGCAGATTGTGAACATTGTAAAGTGTAAGAATCCGCGATGTATCACAACGACAGAACAAGGGGTAAAACAGATATTTAAGCTGACGGACAGAGAGAAGCGAACCTATCGTTGCGTATATTGTGAGGCGGAAAATCAAGGTGAGGAATATTAATGGATGAAGAAGTGATTTGTGTGATGATATGCACCGAATCACTTCATATTTTTAAAAAAGTTAACAATCTGTATGGGTTGATTTGGAAAATGTGGAAATATTTCACGTAGATTACAAAAATGGTTTACAAAATGAACATTCGTGTTATAATTATGGTAATTACGTCTGTCGTTAGGCAGACAGAAACCATATAGAGGTGTATTATGGAACAATATGTTATAAAAGGAGGCAATCCACTTGTTGGAGAGGTTTCGATTGCGGGAGCTAAGAATGCTGCCCTTGGAATTTTGGCAGCAGCAATTATGACAGATGAAGAAGTTATAATTGACAATGTTCCTAACGTAAGAGATACCAGAGTCCTTTTACAGGCAATTCAGGGAATTGGCGCAAGAGTGAAATATATAGATGAACATACAGTGAAGATTTGTGGTGGAACCATTAATCCTAAGGCTGATAATTGTGTGGATGATGAGTTTATCCGTAGAATAAGAGCATCATACTATCTGTTAGGTGCGATGCTTGGCAAATATAAGAAATCCAGCGTGGCGTTGCCGGGAGGATGTAACATTGGTAGCAGACCAATTGATTTGCATATCAAAGGCTTCGAAGCACTTGGCGCAAAGGTGGATATCCATAGCAGTATGATTCACGTGGAAGCACAGCAGTTAGTGGGTAATCACATTTATATGGATGTTGTCTCAGTGGGAGCTACAATCAACGTTATGATGGCGGCAGTTCTTGCAGAGGGTAAGACAACCATTGAGAATGCGGCGAAGGAACCGCATATTGTAGACGTGGCGAACTTCTTAAACAGTATGGGTGCGAACATCAAGGGTGCAGGAACAGATGTAATTCGTATTCGTGGTGTTGAAAAGTTGAAGGGTACGGAATATTCTATTATTCCAGACCAGATAGAAGCTGGAACATTTATGGTTGCAGCGGCAGCGACAAAGGGTGACATTACAATTAAGAATGTTATTCCGAAGCATTTGGAAGCGATTTCTTCAAAGTTAAAGGAAATCGGTGCAGTTGTTATGGAGTATGATGATGCGGTAAGAGTTGTCAGCAATCATAGACTTCGTTCGACGAATATTAAAACATTACCTTATCCGGGATTTCCGACGGATATGCAGCCACAGATGGCGGTTGTATTAGCATTGTCAGAGGGAACATCTATTATCACAGAGAGTATTTTTGAAAATCGATTCAAATATGTAGATGAGTTGTTCCGTATGGGAGGACAGATTAAGGTGGAAGGCAATACAGCAATTATTAACGGTGTGGAAGCCTTCGGAGGAGCCAACGTAGTAGCCCCGGATTTACGAGCAGGTGCAGCGCTTGTAATTGCAGGCTTGGTGGCAGACGGTTTTACTGTGGTTGATGATATTAAGTATATTCTGCGTGGTTATGAGGATTTTGATGAGAAGCTTCGTGGCCTGGGAGGACAGATTGCAGTAGTTGAGACCGAAAAAGAGATTCAAAAGTTCAAGTTAAAAGCTGTTTGATTTATTTTAGATATCATTTAGTCTAGTATGTAAGCCGTGAAACCTTCCGGTTTCCGGCTTCTTATATACGCAAAAAGCGTTTCTAATAGTTTTCTTCTTCAAACTATCACAGAACCTTTCGGTTCAAAATTTTCTTAGTATAATCGAATAATGAAGGAGGTTTTTATGTATCAGATTTTATTGTTACATGAAATGACAGAGAGTGGTCGAAGGATTTCAGATTATCTTCGATTGGCAGGTTATAAAGTGACAGAAGAGCGTATTGATTTGTTTCGGTTTGAGGGAAAACATATTCGTTTTGATATGATTTTGCTGGAGAGTGAGCGACTAGAGATGCGTATACAAATTTGTGAGAAGCTTAGGAAACGAATACAGATTCCGATTGTTGTGCTGTCAGGAAAACGCGATGAGTGGGAGATTATTCAACTGTTTCAGATGGGGATTGATGACTATATGGTTAAGCCCTATTGGCAAGGTGAGTTTATGGCGAGAATACAAGCGCATATTGAGCGTTATAAAAGACTTACAGAACCGCAAGGAATTGTCAGGGTAAATGATATAGAAATCAATGCATTCAGTAGAAGTGTGCAAAAGGATGGGAAACTGATAGATTTACGATTGAAAGAATTTGATGTGTTGTTATATATGGTGCAGCACCCAAACCAGGTATTGACAAAGGAAGAAATTTACGAGGCTGTATGGAAGGATGATTTAGGAGAAGGTTTTTTTAATTCGGTTGCAGTACATATTAAGAGAATTCGAAGTAAAATTGAAGAGGATGAAAGTAACCCGCAATATATTGAAACTGTGTGGGGTGTGGGATATCGATTTAATGTTTGGCTGTGATGATTATTTCCGTTCCGCATCTTGAATTGTGAGCTAAAGTGCGATACCATATAAGAAATGGAGGTGTCGTATGAAGGTAGAGATATTATATGAAGATTCTGATATTATCGTATGCGTGAAGCCTTATGGTATGCCAGCACAGGGAGATAAGAGTCACGATACAGATGTGCTTAGTTATTTGAAAAATTATATTTTCGAAAACGAAGAATTGGAGGAGGAGCCGTATTTGGCTATGGTTCACCGCTTGGATAGACCGGTTGGTGGGATTATGGTATTTGCCAAGACACAAAAGGCGGCTGCAGATTTATCGGATCAGGTGCAGGACGGTGGTATGATAAAATTTTATCAAGCGGTTTTAACAGGAGAGTTGCCGGATGAGTTTGGAACCTTGGAGGATTATCTGGTAAAGGATGGAAAGACCAATACCGCGAAGGTGGTAAAGAAAGGAACCAAGGGCGCAAAGCATGCGGAATTGGACTATGAGGTTTTGGATGTGTTTGAAACGGATGATGGCATATTAACCTATGTGCTTATTCAGTTGATAACCGGCAGACATCATCAGATTCGTGTGCAGATGGCAAGCCGTGGAGCAGGCATTTATGGTGATACAAAGTATAATCCGATATTTGCGAAAACCAAGAGACGGTATCAACAGATTGCGCTATATGCAACCCGATTGGAATTTGAACATCCGACAACAGGAGAACATATGGTGTTTAAATGCGAACCGGAAGGGGAAGCATTTGACGTGATTGAATTGGATGAATTTTAAGAGCAAGAAAAGGGCAACCTAGTATTAGGTTGTCCTTCTTTATGTGTACGAAGTATATTATCAAATGGGAGTTGGTTTGCTCGATTTGTTAGTCGATAGAGCCGACATACGCAGATGTGTGGGACAAACTAGAATTGATGTGGAGGTATAAGGTTTGAAAAAATTAATACTTATCATTTTAGTTGCGGTTAGTATATATCTTGCGTTTCGTTTTTTGCTACCATTGGTGGTTCCATTTATTATAGCTGGAGTGGTGTCTGTGCTATACTACCCGTTCTTGCGCAAGATATATAAAAATTCTGATATATGGGAAAGCAGAAAAAAGAAATGGATTTTGGTGTTGTCGGTAATTCTTCTTTATGTGGTTCTCTTTTTGCTGTTAGGTTGGATTTGTAGTTATATGATAGAACAGTGTCAAAGTATGTGGTTGAATTTCCCGTTCTACCAGGCAAGAATTATGGGAGTGGTAAGAGATTGCTGTGGATATGTGGACGCCTTTTTACGAATGGATAGAGGGGTGAGCTTTGGATATATTGAAGATGCGATTGCGGCAATGGAGACCACAAGCTTAACCGGTATCTTGCCAAAGGTAACCTCCTATTCAGTCCAGTTTGCCACCAAGATGTTTGGTGTGGTGTTTGAAGTGATTGTGACGGTTATGGCGACATTTTTTCTGATACAGGACTATGAGCGGATACGCAGTAGTATGTTAGAAACCGAGTGGGGAAAAATGATTTGCAGAGTCATTACAAAAAGTAAGGATACGTTAAAAACCTATGTGAAAGCGCAGGGGTTGATTATGCTGTTGGATGGTGCGCTTTGCACTTTTGTGTTTTGGTTGATTGGACAGCCCTATTTTCTGGTACTAGGACCATTGGTGGGAGTCGTGGATGCGTTGCCGGTGCTAGGAGCAGGAGTGTTTCTCGTTCCTTACGCAGTCTATTTGTTGATTACCAATGAGCTTGGGAGAGCATTTGCCGTGGTGATTGCTTATGTGGGCTGTATTGCAATTCGTCAGGTGACCGAACCGAAAATGATAGGAAATAAAATGGGTATGCGGCCGATTAGTACGTTGGCAAGTATGTATGTGGGCTTTCAGTTGTTTGGAGTGATAGGATTCTTGCTTGGACCGGTGGGAGTTTTGATAGGTCTGGAATTGTATAAATGTGGGTGTGAAAAGCTTTCTCAAACTATGAATGGATGAGTAAATGCACTTGCAAATACGAGTCAATAAAGCTATAATGTCAGTTGTGTAATAAGTTGACAATTTTTGTTCGTGAAAAGCTTTGTTGAGATAGTGGAACGAGAGTTGTTGGATGAAAGAAGAAAGTTTGACCTGCCAAGGTCAGATGAGATAGAAGGAGATAAAGAGATGGCGAAGGATAAGAAGTTAGTAGAACAGATTACCTCTATGGAAGAGGATTTCGCACAATGGTATACAGACGTTGTGTTGAAGGCGGATTTGGTTGATTATACAAGCGTGAAGGGTTGTATGGTAATTAAGCCGGCTGGATATGCAATCTGGGAGTTGATTCAGAGTCAATTGGATGCTCGCTTCAAAGCGACTGGTGTTGAGAATGTATATCTTCCAATGTTCATTCCGGAGAGCTTGTTGCAGAAGGAAAAGGATCACGTGGAAGGATTTGCGCCAGAGGTTGCATGGGTGACCCATGGGGGACTGAACCCGTTACAGGAGAGACTTTGTGTGAGACCAACTTCTGAGACATTGTTCTGTGATTTCTATGCAAATGAAGTTGAGTCTTATAGAGATTTACCAAAGGTATACAACCAGTGGTGTTCTGTTGTTCGTTGGGAAAAGGAGACAAGACCATTTCTTCGTTCGAGAGAGTTTTTGTGGCAGGAGGGACATACTGCACATGCAACGGCTGAGGAAGCAGAAGAGAGAACCATTCAGATGTTGAACGTGTATGCGGATTTCTGCGAACAGGTGCTTGCAATTCCGGTTGTGAAGGGACGTAAGACCGAGAAGGAGAAATTTGCAGGAGCAGAGGCAACTTATACAATCGAGGCATTGATGCATGATGGTAAGGCATTGCAGTCCGGTACAAGCCACAATTTTGGTGATGGCTTTGCAAAGGCATTTGGAATTCAGTATACAAGCAAGGATAATAAGCTAGAGTATGTACATCAGACCTCTTGGGGTATGACAACCAGATTGATTGGTGCGCTTATCATGGTGCACGGTGATAACTCTGGTTTGGTGCTTCCACCTAAGGTGGCTCCAACTCAGGTTATGATTTGTCCAATTATGCAGAAGAAAGAGGGCGTGTTGGAAAAGGCTGCTGAGCTTAAGGCTGTGTTGTCTGATTACCGTGTGAAGGTGGATGATTCCGACAAGAATCCAGGCTGGAAGTTTGCTGAGCAGGAGATGAGAGGAATTCCTCTTCGTGTGGAAATTGGACCAAGAGATATCGAGGCAAACAAAGCATTGATTGTTCGCCGTGATACAGGTGAGAAGATTGAGGTTTCATTGGATGATATCAATGCGAAAGTAGGCGAGCTTCTTGAGGTCATCCAGAAGGATATGTTTGAGAAAGCATTGAAGCATCGCGAAGAAAATACTCATGTTGCTGACACATGGGAAGCATTTACAGATATTATCGAGAATAAGCAGGGCTTTATCAAGGCGATGTGGTGTGAGGAAAGAGAATGTGAGGAAGCAATCAAGGAAGAGACAGCAGCTTCAACACGTTGTATGCCATTTGCACAGGAACACTTAGGAGATGTCTGTGTTCATTGTGGTAAGCCGGCGAAGAAGATGGTTTATTTTGGTAGAGCATATTAAGAATATAGAATGGGCAATCGGATTCGTTCAGGTTGCCCACTTTTATTACTTGACTAATACCCCTATGGGGTATATCATTAACGCATAGTAGGATATATAAAATGTATGGTAAAAGGCAATAATATTTGTAAAAATATGTATGATGATTCGTCTGTAGAATATTTGTGATTTGTCATGCGATAATAGGAATATAAGAGCAATAAGAACGGGAGAGGGAAACTATGATAGAAGAAAAATATCGCATTACAGGTATGAGCTGTGCGGCTTGTAGTGCTTCGGTAGAACGGGTGACAAGAAAGCTAGATGGTGTGTCGGAAAGTGAAGTGAATCTGACGACAGAAACCATGCGAATTGTCTATGATGAAAATGTGGTAGGCGAAGAGCAGATTGTTGCCAAGGTCAATAAGGCAGGTTTTGGCTGTGAGAAGCTAGAAGATGAGACGAGTGGATTGACAGATACAGCCGATGGTGACAATCCTGCTACAAAACAAAATGTGGTTAGCAAGAACGAAGGAAATCTCACAGCACCGGCATCCGTCAGCAACCGTCAGGAAAAGAGAAAGAAGGATCAAGAAGAAGCAAAAAGGGTTTTAAAAGCGAAGAAACAAAAGTTGTTTGTAACAATGATATTTGCAATATTGCTTTTGTATGTGTCTATGGGACATATGTTGCCAACTCCGTTGCCGTTGCCAGAGATTATGGGTATAGAAGCTTATCCGGTGAATTTTGCACTGACGCAGTTATTGCTGACGATTCCGATTTTAGTATTAAACTATGAGTTATTTGTGTCTGGTGTGAAGTCGCTAAAAAATCTTCATCCGAATATGAATGCTTTGGTAACCATTGGCTGTGTAACCTCATTTGTATATAGCTTGGTTGTCACATACTTGATTTCTGTGGACAGCCATCATGTGCATGAACTCTATTACGAGTCCTCTGCGGTTGTGGTTGCATTTATTAGTTTGGGTAAATATTTGGAGAGCAAGAATAAGGAAAAGACCAAGGGAGCAATCTATGAGCTGATGGCGTTAGTACCAGAGGTTGCCTATAAGGTGAAAGCGGATGATACCGTGGTGGAAGTGCTGATTGAACAGGTGAGAATTGGAGATGTGCTGCTTGTAAAGCCGGGTAATAAGGTTCCCATTGACGGGGTTGTTACAAAGGGTGAAGGTGGTGTGGATGAGTCCATGCTGACCGGTGAGAGTATGCCGGTACACAAGGTGGTAGGCGATACATTAATTGGTGGTAGTGTCAATCAAAATGGTGCCCTTTACATGGAAGTAACGAAGGTTGGAGAGGACACTACCCTTTCGAAGATTATTCATTTTGTGGAGGAAGCGCAGGGTAAGAAAGCACCGATTTCAAAGATTGCAGACCAGGTGGCTGGTGTGTTTGTTCCAATGGTGATTGTGATTGCATTTATAGCCGCAGGAGTGTGGGCGTTCTTGGGATTTTCGTCCGCATTTGTGCTGAAAATATTCACAGCGGTGTTAGTAATTGCCTGTCCATGTGCATTGGGTTTAGCGACTCCAACAGCCATTATGGTGGGAACTGGGCTTGGCGCAAAATATGGAATTTTGGTGCGAAGCGGTGAGGCATTAGAGCAGATTCATAAGGTGACTGCGGTGGTGCTTGATAAGACGGGAACCATCACAAAGGGCGAGCCGGAAGTGGTGGATATGATGGTGAAGGATGGAGTGGATCCGAGCGATGTTCTTTACCTGGCGGCGATGGTAGAAAAGGTGTCAGACCATCCACTGGCGCAGGCGGTTGTGGACTGTTACGAAGGTGTGTATGGCAAAATCAAGAGTGATATTACAGAGTTTGAAAATGTGTCCGGAAAGGGAATTCGTGCGAAGGTTGTAGAGGGTGAAATCTGTGTCGGAAACGAAGCTTTGATGAAGGATTATAACATTGATTTGTCTGCATGGAAGCAGGAGTGCGAGAAAGCTGGTAACACCGGTTCCACCTTGGTATATGTTGCAAAAGATAGTAAGCTGATTGGAATCATCCTTGTGGCAGACGCGGTGAAGGAAACCTCGAAGGAAGCGGTAGCTGCTTTGAAGGAAAAGGGACTGAAGGTTTATATGATAACCGGTGATAGAGAAAATGCAGCCAAGGACATTGCAAGCCAGGTTGGCATTGACAATGTATTTGCAGGAGTGTTGCCAGAAGAGAAAGCTTCCTATATTAAAGAATTGCAAGACGATAAAGAAATTGTTATGATGGTGGGAGATGGAATCAACGATGCACCGGCGCTTGCACAGGCGGATATCGGTTGCGCCATTGGTAACGGAAGTGACATTGCACTAGAGTCTGGCGACATTGTACTGATGAAGTCGGATTTGCAGGATGTGGCAAAAGCAATCAAGCTTTCGAAGGTGACCATTCGCAACGTAAAGCAGAATCTGTTCTGGGCGTTTTGTTATAATGTGATTGGTATTCCAATCGCGGCGGGAGTGTTGTATCCAGTGACTGGACAACTTCTTAGCCCGCATTTTGCGGGACTTGCCATGGCATTAAGTTCGGTATGCGTGGTGAGTAATGCGTTGAGACTTCGAGGGAAGAAGCTGTAGGGGTTATATGAGTATGAAACGATGTGAGTGTTATTGTTTACCTGAGAAAGGAAGATTTGTAATTGGAGATAACTATGTGTGGAGATATATCATAGATGGCATTGAAGTTTTTGATAATGATGAAAAATGGATATATTTTGACGAGATGATTTTTTTGTGGTATTTCAAGAGAAATGATTAATATGCGAGGAGAAACGATATGGGTTTATTTGATAAGTTTAAAAAGAACAAAGATAAGAGTGATGCAATGCCGATGTATGCATATTCGGAAAAGGAAATGCAGGAATTTGAGTGTTATATTCAAGACAATTTTGGTGAGTTCAAGGAAGTGTTTCATGAAATTGTCTCGCCGGATGTTCATCTAGACCTTATAATTGTTCCTCCTACGGATGATGACCCATATTACAAGATGGTTACAATGGGTATGGGTGCGTATGCGATGAATGTGCCAGAGGAATTGAAGGAATATGAATTGGAGCATGCGGAAATGGTGATGTATCTTCCGAAGAGCTGGAATATTAAATCACCGGATGAGACGGATTATTGGCCACTTCGCTATATGAAGATTTTGGGCAGATTGCCACTAGAGATGGATACGTGGCTTGGATTTGGACACACCATTCATGGTAATGCGGATATGAGTCCTTTTGCAGAGAATACAGAGCTCAATAGTTTTATCCTGTTAAATGCCTGCAATTTGATGTATGAACAGTTAGATTTAACGATGAGTTCTGGTAAGAAGATTAATTTCTATCAGATGTTTCCGCTTTATCAGGAAGAACTAGATTATAAGTTAGAAAATGGTCTGGATGCATTGCTTGATTTATTTGACGATGAGGATATGCTTCCAGTGCTGAATATCAGGAGACGCAATTATTGTAAATAAGGAGAGGCTGGTCAAATGGCTACTATGAAAGAACACTGTGATAAACAATGTAGCTGCTGCAAGACAAAGGAGCGCGAAGAAGCAGAACTGAAAAAGCTGATGAACCGTTTAAACCGAATTGAAGGGCAGGTTCGAGGCGTTAAGGGTATGTTAGAAAAGGATGCGTACTGTATTGATATCATCACCCAGGTCGCAGCGATTCAGTCTGCATTGTCCGGATTTAACAAGGCGCTGTTAAAGGAACACATTTCTACCTGCGTGGTGGAGGATGTGAAGCAGGGCAAAGAGGAAAAGGTAGATGAGTTGATTAATACGTTGCAAAAATTGATGTAGTTAATTATTTGCATATTTATATGAAGAAAAATTTTTAAGCATATGTATAGAAAATAGAATTCGTATATACCAATACAGCGTGAACAAAGGATTGCAAGAATGGTTTGTAAGAAATGGATTTGCGCAGGTATTGTATGAATATAGGAAAGTGAGGAATAAGACATGAACACATTAAAAGTAGAAGGCATGATGTGCGAAGGATGTGTAAAGAGAGTAGTGGAAGGATTAAAGGAAGCTGGAATTATAGCAGAGGTTTCTTTGGAGAACAAGACAGTCTCTTTTGAAGGGGATGCAGAGGTAGTGAAGACAGCAGCTTCCGAGATAGAGGATTTGGGATTTGAAGTTGTGGAGTGATTGGTATAACAAGTATACTACGGATATACAAGATGCAAAAAGGATTTGTCACGTTTGTGATAAATCCTTTTTTTGCCGACAGGTACTTTTATTAAGATATGCTTTTGCCGACAGGTACTTTTATTAAGATATGCTTTTGCCGACAAAGTGCTTTGCC
>CAYTOQ010000008.1:27893-37668 GCA_964439445.1 uncultured Clostridium sp.
TTTTGCCGACAGGTACTTTTATTAAGATATGCTTTTGCCGACAAAGTGCTTTGCCGACAGGTATCCTTTGCTGAGAACATATAGTTTACCTTGCGAGTGTATGCTTATTCTTGTGTGTCTGGCGTTACAACAACGGCGCATAGAGTCGCAATAAGCTCTGCCACAGACGATATGGCTTGTTTAGCTGTAAGCAAGACTCATACGTAATCTCTTTCGATACAGATATAGATTCTAGGATATCTTCTTTTATCTCATTTATTTCTTTGCAGTGATATAAAAATGCAGCACACTCAAAATGCAGATACAGGCTTCGGTAATCCAGATTGATGGACCCCACCACAGCATATTGGTCGTCTGCAATCATGGTTTTGGAATGGATAAATCCTGGCGTGTACTCATATATTTTCACTCCGGCTTTGGTGAGTGGCTCATAGAAGGAACGAGTCATCATAAAAACGGCTTTCTTATCCGGAACACCGGGCGTGATAATGCGCACATCTACGCCGCTTTGCGCTGCCAATGTTAGGGCGGTCATCATCTCGTTATCCACAATCAGATAAGGTGTGGTAATGTAGATGTAGCGAGTGGCACGATGAATCGTGTTGAGATACACATTTTCTGCCACAATCTCAGAAAACAGAGGATTATCCGCATAGGGTTGAACGAAGCCTGCGTGAACCGTTTGGCAGTCTTTGGGGAAAGTGTTTGAAGCTATATAGTATTTTTCGTAATCGATTGGTGCACCGGAAACATGCTGCCAAAACTGTAAGAACATTACGGTAAAATTCCATGTTGCTTCACCCTTTATCATAATGCCGTTATCCTTCCAGTAACCGTTCAATTTCTGGCGCTGGTTGATATACTCATCCGCCAGGTTGATTCCACCGGTAAATGAAGTATGACCATCAATCACCGTAATCTTTCTGTGGTCACGATTATTTAATCGTAAAGAAAGAGTGGGCATAAATGGATTAAAACAGTAGCATTCAATACCATATGTCCGAAGCTCCTCGAAGTAATCCGGCGGAAGTGTTCGGACACTTCCCATATCATCATAGATAACCTTAACCTCTACGCCCTCTTGAACCTTCTTTTTTAAAATATCCAACACACTATTCCAAAAGACGCCATTTTGAATAATAAAATATTCAATAAAAATAAACTGTTGTGCCTTTTCTAATTCTTCTAAAAGAGTGATGTACATTTCTTCTCCGGAAGAGAAATAGGTGACAGCACCATTTCGGTAGACTGGATATTTGGCGAGGTTGTAAATATATTTTGCCTGTGGCGCAGAGTCCTCACTGATATTTTCAAGCTCTGCAACTATGGTTTCGTCCTGCGTAAGATGAGTCTTAGATTCTGAAACGGCATTTCGAATGCTCTTTCGGAACTCGTAACGTGTAGCGTTTACGGACAAGGTTAGATAGAATAGTCCGCCAAAAATTGGAAAGAGCAGGATGGTAATACACCATGCCAGCTTGTAAGACGGATTCATAGGTTTGTTTATAAGAAAGAACACCACGAAAATGCTAACACCAGATAAGAGGGTTTGTAAATGAAAATATTTTTCTTGAAGTTGAATGTATGCAAATGTAATGAATGCGATTTGCAAAATAAGCAAGACGGCAACCCAGATTATTTTTTCCATAAATATTGCATAGTCACCACGTTTGCGCTCTTTATCAATTACAGAATGCTTGGACATATGGCACCTCCTTTTCGTTTCTCCTTATAGCTCGTGTACACTTGTACAGTTGCTATTTGCAAATTCGTGAAAATTGGTTATTCCGATACAATTTTCGTATGTTATATATTGTGTACCAATATTAGCATATTTAAAAGTATATATAACAAAGCGCACCTTAAACGGATGAAATTATTTCGTTCATTTAAAATGCGCCTTATAAGAATTGAGTTTAATTTTTCTGCCATCTTCCCGCTGCGCCACATGGGAGAACCAATCCGTTGTCCGATACCGGAAGTCCGATTTCATCGGAAACAACCTGTCCGCCGTGTTTGCTTACCACCTCGGTGGAAATGAGATAGGTAAGAACCGCAGGTGCTAATCCGGTAGTATAGGAATTTACTAAGAAGAACAATGGGTCGTCACTTAATAACTGCTGGCATAATGCAATAAATGGATGAATCTTTTCTTCGATTTTCCAAATCTCGCCCTTTGGCCCGCGTCCGTAAGAAGGTGGGTCCATGATAATTGCGTCGTAGTGGTTGCCGCGACGAATTTCACGTTCTACAAATTTCACGCAGTCATCCACAATCCAGCGGATTGGTGCATCGGCAAGCCCGGATGCAGCAGCATTTTCCTTTGCCCAGGTAACCATGCCCTTAGATGCGTCTACATGAGTAACGCTTGCGCCAGCCTTAGCAGCGGCACAGGTTGCACCACCAGTGTAAGCAAACAGGTTCAATACCTTGATGGGACGGTTGGCATTTTCAATCAAATCCGAAAACCAATCCCAATTGGCAGCCTGCTCTGGAAACAGACCGGTATGCTTGAAGCTGAACGGTTTTAAATGAAAGGTCAAATCCTTGTAGTGAATGGCCCACTGCTCTGGCAAATCGAAAAACTCCCATTCGCCACCGCCCTTTTTACTCCTATGGTAATGTGCATTTAGTTTCTTCCAGGAAGGGTTTTTCTTCGGTGTATCCCATAGCACCTGTGGGTCTGGGCGCAACAAAATATATTTTCCCCAACGCTCGAGCTTTTCGCCGTTAGTCGTATCAATTACTTCGTAATCTTTCCAGTTTTCTGCTATCCACATGAGTGTCGTCCTCGCTTAATCATTTATATGGTCTTATTATATATAGTACAATCTGTTTCGTCAAATGTAGATTCGAAGTGGTATGTAATGAGATATAAGAGATATATTACATGCCTTGGGTGACTATAAAACGTCAAAAAGGCAAGTTGAGTTGATTAACAATATGCTAATTGTAAAAAATTGTTAATTTTGTGTAAAAAAATCTTGTGCAATGAGATTAGAGGATATATAATTAATTAATGACTTTAGCTGGGTAAAGTGATTTGAGGGGATGGACTATAGCAGGCTTGTGATGAGCAGTGTGAGATAGTCGATGCGGTTTGATAAGTGTAAGATGAATAGGGGGAATAATATGTATTCATTGCATGGAACACAACAGATATATGTATATTCAGAAAAGAGAATTATTAAATCTAGTGCGATAGGGACTACGAACGTGGAAGAGGTTCGATGGCTTTCAGAAAAAATGGTAAGCTTTGCGGAAGAATGGAAAGAGAGTGGTTGGGGCTATGTTTGTTGCATTGGGGAGATGTCTCCGGTGACAGCGGATGTGAGTGAAGAATTGATTGAACTTCACAAGAAGCTGGAGAATTCCGGCTGTAAGGCGATAGCCTTCGTGAATCCGGATGCATTTGTGATTGGTATGCAGGCGAAGAAGCATCAAAAGAAATCCAAAGCTTCTTACAAAGAGAAACATTTTAAGACAGAGGAAGAGGCTATTGAGTGGTTAGAAAAGAAGCTTCAACAATAATAATTGCCAGACCTTGTAAAGTGTGCTATTTTTAGTATAACTTTATAAGGTCTGTTTTATGTTATAGGAAATTTGTCTCTAAGGAAATTGCATAGCATAACAATGCGCTGCAAAGGTCGCCTTTGAATAAGTTAATGGAATAAGAATAGGAGCTTTACATGTTAAAAGAAGCAGAACACAATGATATTGCAAAGATAATAGAACAACAACCCGATAAAATTGTATTAAGTAATCTGGCAAATAAAGCACATTTATACAAGAAGACAGTCGTGCAAAAGATTGCATTGCAGGGAAACGTGATGTATCAGATTGAACGGTTTACAGATAAGCAGGCGTTTCATGAAAATGTAGAGCTTCGTGCGTTGCGAGATATTATTTTTGATTGTTTTCCTTCTATATATATGCAGATGAATATTTTCGGCACAGAGGGACAATGGGATTATAAAGTGACTAAGAAGGGAAAACTGTTGTCGAATGTTCGTAAGAAGAAGGTGGCGTCTGCCACTGTAGGCGAGCAGAGGATTGTAGATGATGCGATTGGCGGCGTGTCTTTGAAAGGCGTGTCTTTAAAAAGAGAAGATGGTGTGTCGGATAAAACAGGTGCGAACGGAAAATATATCACATTAGATGGAACAGCCCTTTTGTCCCACAATCGAAAAAAGAATTACTTATTGAAAGAGGGAACGGTGATACCACCTTTGGTTGACCTTGGTATTTTTACCAAGGAGGGAAAAGTGGTTCGCACCATGTATGATAAGTTCAAACAGATTAACCGCTTTTTGGAGCTGGTGGAGGATGTGGTAAAGGATTATCCAAACAAGGATATGCACATCATTGATTTTGGGTGTGGAAAATCATATCTCACATTTATCCTATATTATTATCTGGTGGAACTGAAAGGGTATCAGGTACACATGACCGGCTTGGACTTGAAAGCGGATGTCATCCACAAATGTAATGAGACAGCGAAGAAGTATGGTTATGAGAATCTGCGCTTTGAGGTGGGTGATGTAAATGGATATCAGACCGATGAGCCGATTGACATGGTGGTGACGTTGCATGCCTGTGATACTGCCACGGACTATGCGCTTTATAACGCGATAAAGTGGGGTGCGGGAATCATTTTGTCCGTGCCATGTTGTCAGCATGAAGTAAATGGGCAGGTACGAAGTGATGATTTGTCGTTGCTTACTAAGTATGGAATTGTGAAAGAGCGCATGTCTGCATTGATGACGGATGCTATTCGTGCCAATATGCTTGAGTATTGTGGATATAAGACGCAGCTTCTTGAATTTATAGATATTGCGCATTCGCCAAAGAATATATTAATTCGTGCGGTAAAGGGAAATGTGTCTAAGGCGAAGCGGGAAAAGGCATTGGTGGAAGTGGAAAAGCTTTGTGAGGAGTTTCATGTGGAGCAGATGCTGGCGAAGCTGATATTAGAGAAATAATGGTGTAGAAGATAAGGGATATATTTGAAAGAAATTGCGCTTTGGGGATAAGTTGTTTGCGAAGCGATATTTGCATAGTGAAAATAAAAAAGTGAATCGGATTTCTCATGTTAGATTGTATATGAGAATCGGTTCACTTTTTTTCTGTTTCATCATCAATGGTTTCGAATAGATCACCAACAGGACAGTTTAATATCTTACTGAGCTTATCAAGGTTTTCAAAACGAATAGAAGAGGTTTCGTTTTGTACCATACGGTTGAAATTCTGGTAGCTCAAATCCATTTGTGAATAGAGCCAATATTTGGTGTGTTCCTGTTCTTTTAATATTTCTAGAACGCGTAAGCGTACCATAAGTTACCTCCAATTTGAAAAACAAATTATATATGATATAGTTGTAGTTGTTTGCGAGTCTTGATTTATTATAGTCAAAATCTCATGCTTGCATAACTGATGTGTAAATTATATAATGTATACATTAGATAGTTTTGCTGAGGAGGAGTAGATTATGGAGAAGAATATTTGGTTGAGAAGAAAATTTATATTGAGGATATTGTTGCTTTTGCTTATTATAGGTGGATTGGCATTTTATGATGTTGCATATGCCACAGAGTCAACAATAGTATTCGGAGATTGGAAGTTTGAATTGAATGGGGATGGTGGACTGATTGTAACAGAGTATTGTGGAGAGGAAACAGAGCTTGTGATTCCAAGTGAGGTTGAAGGACAGAAGGTTGTATGGATTGGAGAGTCTTTATTTTCGGGAAATACAAGTATAGAAAGTGTTACGATCCCTGATACAGTTGTTAGAATTGGCGCAAGTGCGTTCTTTGATAGCAGTATTAAAAAAGTTGTTATGCCAGATAGTGTTACAAGTATTGGTGATGCGGCTTTTGAATATTGTAGGGTTAGTGATCTGGAGCTTTCTGACAATTTAAAAATTATTGGAAAAGAAGCGTTTCGATATTGTGGGAAGCTAGAAGCAGTTTATCTTAGTGATACAGTGGAACAAATTGGACACCGCGCTTTTGAAGGCTGTGCTCGTTTGAGTAATATTACAGTGAGTGAAGGAAATACGGTATATGCGTCAGAAGAAGGAGTCCTTTTTAATAAAGAAATGACAGAATTAATCCAATGTCCTGGAAAGAAGTCAGGCGAATACCAAGTGCCGGCTTCTGTTTGCGTGATTGATGCATATGCATTTGCAAATTGCGACGTATCTAGAGTGTCTATGTCAGATACAGTGTGTGAAATTGGAGAGGGTGCATTTAGAGACTGCTATTCTTTGACTGGCATAGATTTGTCAAGCAAGCTTACTGAAATGGGAAGCTACCTGTTTACAAATGCTAAGCTATTGACAGACATTGATATACCACAAGATGTGACGAAGATTAGAAGTGGTGCTTTTGCGGGAACAGGTTTAACTGCTATTGAACTTCCAGAAAAGGTAGTGGAAATTGAAAGTGGTGCATTTAGTAATTGTACAGCATTAGCTACAGTAATTGTTGGAGAGAATGTGACATATATAGGTGAAGATGCTTTTGAAGATTCGTTGTGGATGACAGAACAGCGAGAGAAGAGTGGGTTTGTTGTTCTAAATGGAATACTAATTGATGCGACAAAATGTACGGGTGATGTTATAGTGCCAAATACAGTTACTATAATAGGCGAAGCTGCATTTTATGGTTCGGAGGGTTTAACAAGTGTGACTTTGCCGGAAAGTGTTGTGTTAATAGATGCATATGCATTTCGATATTGCAATAAATTAACCAGTATTACTTTAAATAGTGGATTAAATAAAATTGGAAGCTGTGCTTTTTGGGGATGTTCCTCGCTCGAAAGTATTGATATACCAGAAACGGTTACTGAATTGGGTTATCGTATATTTGCTGGATGTTACAAGTTGACTGATATTGCCATATCCTCCGATATAGTAGAAATTGATTATCATATGTTTGAAGACACCAAGTGGCTTAGTGATAGAAGAGCAGAGTCTTCACTCGTGATTGTGAACGGCACATTTTTGCTTGATGCGACTACGTGTGAAGGGGATGTTTGCATTCCGGAAGGTGTTACAACAATAGGAACAGGTGCATTGGAACATAACAGTAAGATGACATCGTTAGTGATCCCAAGTACAGTTACATATATCAGTATGTATGGTCCGTTAGCAGGTACATGGTCATTGACAAAAATTGAGGTGAGTGAAAGAAATTCAAAGTATAGCTCTAAGGATGGCGTGCTATACAATAAGGAAGGTACGATTTTATTGGCGTGTCCAGGTGGAATTACAAAGTATACAGTGCCAGAAGGTGTGCTTGGAATTGAGGATTTTGCCTTTGCTCAATGTGGGGAACTGGAAGAGGTAATAGTGCCTGATACGGTTACAACAATCGGTAATAGTGCATTTTATATGTGCAATAAATTGAAAAAAGTTGTAATACCAAGTAGTGTTACAACTATAGGAGATCACATTTTTGCAAATGATGAAGATGTTGTGCTTGTTACAACTGCAGGGTCGACGGCGGAGAAGTATGCCCAATTAAATGATGTAAAATATGAGTTGCAAAGTGAAGCTAATACTGGACAAGAAGATTCCAAACAGGTTGAATCGGATAACAAGAATGATACAGGAAAAGAGGAATCAAGCGAAAATAATAATGCACCAGTAGAAAATGAAACAAACAAGGATATAGTGGAATCTGACCAAGAGACAGCTACTACAGAGGTAAAAGTGGATGTTCCTAAGGTTTCCAAGGTGAAATCTGTAAAGGTTTCAGCTGGTGAGAAAAAGTTGATGATTACTTGGAAAAAATATAAAGGTGCGTCTGGTTACCAGATTCAGATTAGTACAAAGAAGACATTTAAAGGTGCAAAAACAATAAATGTTAAGAAAACGAAAAAGTCTTATACTGCTAAAAAATTAAAGGCAAGAAAGAAATATTATGTACGTGTTCGTGCTTATAAAAATTATAAGGATGCAAACGGAAAAACAAAGAAAGCGTACGGACAATGGGTTAAGAAAACTAAGAAAACAAAATAGTAAAAAGTGAAATTCACTGCAACCGGGAAATACACTATTACACGGCTAATCATAGATTGCGTAAAATTTGAGAATATATCGTTGATGGTCATTTGTGAGGTTGAGGGGGATTTTGTATGAATATAATTGATAATTTTGAATCGGTGGAAGATGTCTCGCAAGCCGGTGTCTATATTACAATGGGCTTGAGTCTTTTGCTTCCTATAACAATGTATGTTTTTATAAGAAGTGTATTTTGTGTTTCGACAGGAGGCATTGGGAAGACCGAAAAAAGGAGCCATCATTTATGCGGTTGTAAGTACGTCAGAGATTGTGGGGGTTATTAGTGTATATGTACTTGCGTGAGTTCGAGATGTATTGGAGATGTTATAAAATGATATACAAACGAGCCAAGCACGGACTTCGTCTACGCTGCGCTTCGACTGCTGTGCATACCTTCGAACTAGGCTCACAAGTTCGCCAAGGTCTCAGGCATCAGTCGTGGCTGTCGCCACATGATTCACAGCCAACATAATAGTGCTTGTAAGCAAGCTTGACGCGTGAAATGATATACGAAGGAGCCAAGCACGGACTTCGTCTACGCTACGCTTCGACTCAGTCGTGGCTGTCGCCACATAAATTCACATCTATACAATTGTGCTTACAAGCAAGCTTGACGCACAATATATAGATGTGAATTTGCTTGGCTCGTAGATTGCACGGAAAAAAATACAATTTCATACAAAAAACGCTTGCATTCCTTATTCTGGTATGTTATTCTTACTCTTGCTGTGACATTGATAGCGATGAAGCGTGAGGTTGCTACCGAAAAGGTAGGTTTTCCGTGGAGCGAATGTCAAGTTAAAAAACTGACGGCAAGTCACTGTACGAATAACCATCCGGAGAGCGGAGATGACGTGTGTAAAGTTATAAAATGCTTCAATTTATGACACACACGGGAGAGTGTACAGTCACCACTTGTCGTACGAATCATTAAGTGCGAAAAGGAGGCGGCTTTTTTTATGGCAAATCAGGTAATGAGAATTACACTTAAGGCTTATGATCACAAGTTAATCGATCAGGCTGCAGCAAACATCATTGATACTGTTAAGAAGACAGGTGCAAAGGTTTCAGGTCCTGTACCAATGCCTACTAAGATTGAAAGAGTAACAATTCTTAGAGCGGTTCATAAGTACAAAGACTCTAGAGAGCAGTTTGAGCAGAGAACTCACAAGAGATTAATCGACGTGATTCAGCCAACTCAGCAGACAATTGATGCATTGCAGAAGTTAGACATGTCAGCTGGTGTTTACATCGATGTTAAGATGAAAACAAAATAATTCGTTTCTTTATTATAAGGAAACAATCGCGACGGGAATATCCCGCAAAGTAATTTATTAAAAGTGAATACAGTAAAACCTAAAAGACTCTTGGAGTCGAATTTAGAATGATTGCTACGGCAATCCGCTGTAAATTAATTAGGAGGAAAATTTAAAATGAAGAAAGCAATTTTAGCTACAAAAGTCGGAATGACTCAAATCTTCAATGAAGACGGCGTTTTGACACCTGTAACAGTATTACAGGCAGGCCCTTGTGTAGTAACACAGGTTAAGACAGTTGAAAACGATGGATATGAAGCAATCCAGGTTGGATACGGTGAGAAGAAAGAAAAGGTAACAACAAAGGACGTTTCAGGTAAGAAAGTTATCAGAAATCCACATGGTGCTGGTAAGGCAGAGGTTGGACATTTTAAGAAAGCAAACACAACCCCTA
>CAYTOQ010000009.1:0-27477 GCA_964439445.1 uncultured Clostridium sp.
TATGACTATGTATATCGAAATATTCCATATATTCTCCTTTTATCCTATGTTCCTTCTCTTTCTTGATTTCCATAGAATGTCAACTACTATCTCCTATGTGTATAAGTAATTGTATTATTTCATACTGATATTGCGTATATATAGCTAATTACATCATCTCAAAACGATATTGTGTATATATCCATTTCACAACGTATATCGAGTTATGAACCTGCTTGTTGGTTTGTTCAAGGTTCGTAACTCGTTCAAAGTCTTCCAAAATCGTCCAATCACTTATTACACATCGTCTTGAACACTCCTATGGTAATCATGCCCAACACCACTCCAAACGCTGTAACACTTGTCAATGCCGTTACACATCTCTTAATGCATTCCATAAGGAACAGATACAGATAATCTGGCTCTATGTATAATAAGGTGTACGGCTTATACACCAACATAATCAACGTAAGAATTGCCATTACACCGCTGGCAAATAATAGCGCCACCGCAGTGTGCTTCACACCGCGCTCTCTTCTCTGATCCATAAATACCATAAGAAAAACACCAAATGCCGCACTGAAAACCAACGGAATTCCAGCTTTACCCAATATTTCCATAAAGCTTAGCTTCAAGTTATAGATATAAGGTGCTACATTACTATCTGGAATAATGATATCCATATTTCCCTCTAACACCTTCAAGGAATTCTGCTTAATAGTAAACAAGTACTCATCATAAGTCTGTATCTCAGAAGCTTCTTCTGTAGTCTCTTTTGTCAATCCATCAGATGTCACACTCTTTTTCACATCATCAATAATCACATCTGCCTGCTCTGCAATATATTGGGAATATGCATATCGGAAATATCCACTACTTTGCATATTCTGCATAATCACATCATTGTTAAACAGACTGACATACAAGCCTAATAATAACGAAAGTCCAAAAACAGCACTGGCTGTTGTAACCGTCAATACTCCTCTTGTATAACGGCGAATCTTTCTTCGCTTGCTATGTCCCGGTCTCGCCTTACGTCCCTTGTTCTTTTTGAAGCTCATACACTCCTTGGCAAACAGAATCACTCCACACACAATTGCAATTACCGTTATTACCCATACAACAACGCTAAGTACAAAAATTACTTTCTCGGATACAATAGGCTCTGTCTTGGAAATTGTGATTGCTTTATTGTCCTTGGTTGTGACAACAATTTGCTCCTCTTCTAGTTGCACGGCAGCCGAAGCATCTGCTTTCTCTGGACGTTGCTCTAATTTATTCTTATTCTCACTCGGACTAGACATTGCTTCCCAGACATCTAACTCATTTTGCGCATGTTGTTTGGCATCATCTGTAGGATTGTCAGAAGCTGTCTCCTTCTTCTTGTCCTTTTCCTCATCGTCATCTGCTTCCGCATCCGCCCATTCCTCAGTCTTTTCCTCTGTAGTACTCTCTTCTGTAGTATCTGCATTAATATCATACAGATATCCCTGCGTCACACCATCTGCAATGCTGGCATACATCATGCTAATTGCCTCATCTGCTTGCTCCGCAGTTAAATCCACATCATCACTTGACAGATAGCTTGCTAAGGAATTCAAATAGGAGGAGCCTGCCTTGTATTCCTTTCCATTATAGGAAAACGTTCCACTTGCAGCAGATATTACTCTTGCCTCATTGCCGTTAATATCTCCTGCAAATGCAATCCTCTTAGGACTCACGACACCGACACAAACCATGATTAGGAAACACATTATGAATTTGATTTGTCTTCTCTTCTTATTTTCCATCTCTGAATATAACCTATCAATCTTTCCTTTTGCATATTTTAAAAAATAAATGACACTTTCTGTCTATCTGCAAAAATTATCTTTTTACATGGATTAAGCTGTTAAACAAAGTCTAACAGCTTAATCTATAAATCTTATAATCTAGTAAATATTACTTATACTCGTTAGCCTTAACATCAGCATATGCTGAGAATAACTCTGTCATAGCGGTCACATAATCACCATCAATTACAACTGTCTTTCCATCTACTACGTATGTGTACTCAACATCATTCAACTTGAAGCTCTTCTCTGTAATCTCTGTAAATATAGCCTTACCAACTGTTACCTTAGTTACTGACTTTGGTGTAAATGCAAGTGCAGCGAAGTACTTCTGAGCATTAACCTTGGCCTTCAATGTAACCTTAGTACCAGTTAAATCAGCAACAGACTTACCATTAATCATAACAGAACCCTTAACAACCTCTGCTGTCTTAGCCTCACCATCAACTGTTACATCAAGCTTAGTACCATCTGCAATCTTAGCAGCCTTGATGTAAGCGTCCATATCAGCCTTCAAGTCAGCACTCTTTGTGAACTCAACAGTAGCCTCAATCTCTACTGAAGCCTTAGGAGCAATGATTGTCTTAGGATCGATAACCTTGATTTCAACTGTAGCAGACTTCTTAGAGCCATCAATAGCCTTAGCTGTAATAGTAACTGTACCAGCCGCAACTGCTGTAACCTCACCAGTTACTGCATCAACTGTAGCAATCTTCTCATCACTTGACTTAAATGCAACAGTTGCCAAAGTTGCCTTCTCTGGAGCTACGGTAGCCTTAACAGTTGTCTTCTCGCCAGTCTTGATAACTGACTTCTCTGCAGCTAATGTAACCGATGAAACCTTAGTCGTAATCTTCTTTGTTACAACAATGTTAAGCTTAGCTACAACATCCTTGTTGCTTACAGATTTAACTGTGATTACTGCTGTACCTGGCTTAACCGCCTTAACCTTAGCAACACCGTTCTTAACTGTAACCTTAGCTATCTTCTTGTTGCTTGACTTATATGTAACCTTCTTGTTGCTTGCATTCTTAGGTGCGACAGTAGCATTCAATGTATAAGTCTTACCCTTACGAAGTGAAACTACGTTGTTGAAAGAAGCGATTGGCTTCTTAACGCTAGCCTTGATTGCTGTTACATCCTGCTTAACAGTAACTACGACTGTTGCTTTTTTCTTCTTGTTAGCCTTAGAAGTAACAGTAATTGTAGCCTTACCAGCCTTCTTAGCTGTCAACACACCATCCTTAGAAACCGAAGCTACCTTCTTGTTGCTTGACTTATATGTAACTTCTTGACTCGCACCATTCTTAACTTTAACTGTAACTGTTAATGGAGCCTTAACATTTTCTTCACCACGATTAATAGTTACTTTTCCCTTCTTGACCTTTGTGTCACCAACCTTAGTTACCTTAACACTTGTAACTTTTGCCTTTGCTGCTTCTGCAACGTTACCGGCACCAAACATCATTACCATAGCAAGTGCCAATACGAGCATTTTAGTAAATTTCTTCATTACTACCTCTCCTTTTCTCTTAATTACTTCATAACACTCTGGCTTATTAAAATAGTATGTCTATTATAAAGAGGATTTTTATCAAGAACTTGAATAAAAATTTGTATAAGACATAACATTTTAATAAGCACTTACTCGAGTAATATACACCTTTCAACAAAATATGTCAAGAACCTTGACCTTAAGACATAAACTTTGACATATCATTCATTTTAAACCTGCTTATGCTAGAATTATTTTCGGAGGTAATGCAATGAAACTCGGACAAACAATCCAACATTTAAGAGAAGAATCAAATATGCGACAATCAGAATTAGCAAAAGAGCTCAAGTTAGGAAGAACAACCATTTCAAACTACGAGAATAATTACAGCGAACCCGATTTGGATACACTAATAAAAATTGCAAACCTATTTGGTGTCAGCACAGATTACCTGCTCGGCATTAGTGATATACGTTATTCCTTAGATTGTGTTACAACAAAGGAAACCAAGGTACTAAACTATTACCGACGGCTTAATGACGAAAACCAAGACATAATCAACGGAGAAATGGTAAAACTATACAGAGCACAAGATGAAAAATTCAACAATCAAAAAAATATCAGTTAATAAAGAAGGATAGTAACATCTTGTATATTCATTTTTGATATCTACACAAAAAAATAAACCGTTTAGCCTATAACTCATAACCTAAACGATTTATTAATCAATCTAATTCTTATATTGCGTTTTAACTTTCCCTCTTTTGTATGGACATCACAACATCATCTCGTCTATCACTACAAACAGCCATACATACATTCTTCTCTATGAAAGTCGTAGCTAAACAATAAGCAGATCTATCAATTCGAAACACATCACCACTACCTTTTCGTATCAAAAACGAATTCAATGGTATTCTCATTCCCTCACCTACACATTTAATATAAGCTTCTTTCATCGTCCAATACTTCAAAAAACGTTGTTTTCTCATATCTTCATTATTCAAAGACATAATATCCTCATATTCCTCCTTGCAGAAACAACGCTGCGATAATGCTTCATATCCTCTAGTTTTGTGTTCCACATCAATTCCAACAGGAGCATCGCTTACTGCAATTACCACGTACTCACCCGAATGAGACAAATTAAAATGGAGATTGGAACAGGCAAGCACCGGTTTTCCCCATTCATTGTATTCGTATTGAAGTCGTTCCATAGGCAATCCTGTTTCTGCCGATAACACATATTGCAAAAACGCCCCGGTGTATAAGCGTTTTCTCGCCACATTCTCGTTTTTCGCTCTATCCACTGCCTCTTTCCGTTCCCTCGGCAGAATCCCATAAAGCTCATCTCTATTCCCTGTAATTACAATTGATTTCTTTTCCCCATAAAGCAAAGCTAGTGACTGCCCTTCTGAGCAGTCACTAGGAAACTTCATATAATATATATGTATCATTCTATAACTCTTCCGACACTGAATTAAATTGCTTCTACTACTTTGCTAAGAACAGCAACTTCTGTTTCCTTTGCACTATCCAAATAAGAAGCAATACGCACACCGTCTTCAATCTCACCAGTTACAGAAATACGAACCAAAAGGTTACGCGCTGTCAACATATCATCTACAACCTCAGCATATTGGTCAAGCATTGCCTGATCAAATGGAATCACTTCATTCGCCATTAAATACTTCAAACGGTCATACATTAATACCTTGTGGTCATATGCAATATGTAATGCACGAATATCAAAGTCAGGTTCTTCTGCATGTAGCTGCTTATCCACTCTGTTCTTCAACGCTTCATATACATTCACACCGAATACTGTATCATCAAAACGGTTACGCATCATACGGAAATGGCTCTTTGTATCTTCACCATTCAAATACTCTTCCAAGGTTCTCTTAATCAAAACGGCATCAATATCATAATATCTGCTGTCAACGTTCTTCTGAATCACGTAAAGTCCTCGAGTACCCTTATAATCATCCTTAAATACGTGATCCTCACCTGCTGAAAGAACATCGAAGCCTCTCTTCACATCCTCAAACTTAACTGTTGTGTAAGCATACTTATCCTTAAAGGTAAAGTCTCCAACATAGAATACTTCCTCTTCCATATTATATCCGTAGATAAATAACTCATGAGAGAACTTAAAGTCTACGCTCGCGTTACAAATCATTCTCGCTTCATCAAACGCACCATATACATATCCGCCAAGCTCAAGTGTCTTCACAATAAATGCAATTACATCTCCGCAATATGCCTCAATCTGTGGCTTTGTAATCAAAGAAAAGATAAGATATGGACATTCCTTCAACGCACTACTACCTGGCATCATATCACATAACAAAATCTCATCTCCACTGGTGTACTCCGGAATCTCATAACAGCGCAACTGAATATAGTTACTGTAAATCCACCTCTTTGCGTTCTCATCGTCACCTAAGATTGAAAATAATGTTGCATGCCACTGCCATGATGTGATAGCAGGATACTTAACTGGTAAAACCATCTTGTTAGCCATAATTCTTACTCCTCCTTATTACTGTAACTTCTTCTCAATTGTATCGATAACATCATCAAAGCTTTCATACTTATTCAGTGCTAACTCTCTGTCATCGAACTTAACATCAAATGTAGCTTCCGCATCCACAATCATCTTAATAAGTGATACAGAGTCTACCCCATAATCATCTGCCAAAGAAGCACCTGTATCCACATTGCCTGCATCCACATCAGGTAATTCTTCTTCGATAATTTCTAACAACTTGTCTTTGATTTCGCTCTTTTCCATTCTTGTAACCTCCATAAAATCCTAGTACTCTATATTTTAATACGAATATTGGTAATATACAATAAAAAGATTTCCTTTTTTTATAAAAATTTTTTAAATCACATCATTTATACTGCAATGCTCTACGAATACTAATCACAAAAGCTTATGTCGCTTAAATGCTACCACAAGAGCCAGCACGACAAGCACAGAAAAGATAATCACTCCAAGATATCCATATCTCCAATAAAGCTCTGGCATATACTTAAAATTCATTCCATACCAGCCTACAATCAGAGTTAACGGCATAAAAACCGTTGTAATAACAGTAAAAAACTTCATAATGTTATTCAAATTATAATCCAACATCGCATCGTGAGTTTCTCTCAATTGAACCGTATATTCCTGCAAATGCTTTACATTCTCATTTAGACGATGAATCCGCTCTGTAAATATGCCAAATTTCTTAGTGTTTTCTTCTGGAAACATATCATTTTCGTTATCGCGCAGCACCTCTCCTAAGTCAATCAACTGTTCATAATAGTTCCATATATACATAAGCTCTCTCTTCCACTGCAGAATTTCATTGATAAATCCTGGATTAATCCGTTCCTTTAACATCTGCGTTTCCAGCTCACTCATGTGAAATTCCATATTCTCCAAAATGATTCTATCATCCTGTATGAGCTTATCCAAAAAGTAATACAGAAAACGCTCTGGCACCGCTTCGCCTACCCCCTGCTTTTCTACACTATAACGCTCCGCAACCTGTTCAAAATATCCACGAATTCGTTCCTTCTCATCTCGCACTGGCACAATAAGAGTTATTTCAGGCTTTACAAATAATGCTACGCGATCCTTTTCTCCAAATACATCTCGAAGCTGAATCAAATCAAGCACAACAAAGATTAAGTCATTGGCAATATAGATGTCACTTCGAAAATTATATAGATTTCCTTTGCACTCACTGACAAGTCTCTCAGGAATTGCATACATTACATAATCATCCTGTAGCTCCTCAAAGCTGATAAAACCAACCCGCCCTCTTTTCATTTCATAAAACATAACAAGCTCCATTTCATTGCAATTTTGTTATGTAGTATATACAAAAACGACCATGGTATGCGCACATACCACGGTCGCGTTCTATTCTCAATACTAAATGATGCTTTACAATTCAAATAATCATTTCATACTGTTCAGAGTCCAATATATTAAAAAACACAAGATTATGAAAACAATTCATTAAAGAACTCTGTAATAGCATCTAATATCTTCTGGAAGAAGTTCTTTGCCTCCTCCTTATCAACACCCATTTCCTCAAGCTTATCAAACAACTCGCCTGCCTGCTTCTTCATGCTCTCCACATCCAAGTCAAGCTCGCTAATCTTCTTCATCAAGGAAATGATTGCATCCTTCTCGTCCTCTGTAAGCGTAATTCCAAGCTGGGAAGCACCCTCATCAATCACCTTACGGATTGACTCCTCGTCATCTAATCCAGCTTGCACAACCTCTGCTTTAACATAAGCAATCAGCTCTTCAATATCCTGAGAATTCTCTCCTTCTGCCATCTGGCTTGTCACAACCAATTCATTCACCGCTGTATCCATGCTCTCTTCAGAGATTTCCTCTCCTGTAAGCTCTGCATAGGCCTTCATTGCTCCGACCAATGCCGCTGTACCTGTGATCTCAAATGGTCCCGCAACTACCACATCTGCATTTTCAATGCCCGCTGTAATCAATGCATTGGTGTACATTCCTGGTGTACAATAACTGATATTCTTTGTTTCAACATCAATTCCATCACCATCCTCACCGATAACTACCACTACCGATGAAAGGGCGCGGGAACCAATCACACTTGCGTCCAAATAATCACCAAGATATTTGTGCTCATCCTCATTGGTAATCTCTCCTACCGTATAGTAATCCAAATCATCCTCTGCAACACCAAGCAGACCCATTACGGTCGCCTTTTCGGAATCATTTAAATCTGCACCAAACGATACATAAACATCCTCCGGTGCCGCATCCGAAACCGCATCTGCCTTTGCAGTAATTCCCGCTGCCGGCATAGTTAACACAAAGGTTGCTGCAAGCACTACTGCTGTAATTTTCTTATATAACTTTCTCATACTTTTCCTCCTTTTGCTACAAGTATCTTATTCCACTTGTCAACATACACATTTCCATAGTTACTGCAAAACCCTTCACACTCCCTAATATGAAACGTTTCGCTTATATATGTCAAATAGTGATACACTATTCAACTTCTTGACATCATATCACTGACCACCTATTAGGTCAAATTAAATATCTATTAAAAATGTATTGCGAATTTACTACATTTTGTTACACATTTCATCCGTTTGCTCTTGTGTTCAACCATTATGCAGCTCCACACAACATATATCATATTCTTTAATCATTTCTTCTTCCAACACCGAGATAACGAACTATATAGTATAGAATCTGCATAATCGTAGACACCAAAGCAGCCACATAAGTCATTGCCGCTGCACTTAACACTTTCTTAGCACCTTTGTAATCCTGCTGTTCAAACATTCCGCTATCCCGAATAACAGACAATGCACGGGAAGACGCATCAAACTCTACCGGTAGCGTTACTAGCTGGAACAACGCCACCAAGGAAAACAATACAATTCCCCAAAAAATGATATTTCGTCCAACATCACTACCTGCAAAGAAACAACCTATCAAAATCATAACCGGACCAATTTTCGAGCCCAGATTACAAACAGGTATAATCGCAGTGCGAAGCTTAATCGGCAAATATTCCTCTGCATGCTGTACTGCATGACCAGCCTCATGAGCCGCCACACCAATTGCACCAATCGAGCTAGAACCATACACCGAACCAGACAAGCGAATCACATGGTCCTGTGGATCATAGTGGTCTGTCAAACTTCCTGCCGTCTGTTCAATTTTAATATACGACAGATTGTTTTTATCCAATATCATTCGTGCCACCTGTGCACCAGTCATATTTCTAGAATTGCTAACTTTATTGTATTTATTAAACGTGGTCTTCACCTTAAACTGTGCCCAAAGTCCCAGCAACAATGCTGGTAACATAAACAACAGATACGAAAAATATCCGTAGCCATAATAGCCACCATAATAACCATCCGAATACAAGCCCATTACCATATCTACAAATACATTTCCCATGCTTAAAACAGCATCGTATGCGCTTACCATTCCTTGTACTACCGCATCTAACATATCGATTCCTCCATTCTGTATCCCTTATCTACTCTAAACCGATGTAGGCATACAACTCTCCACCTCGGATTATTTTTATTTTGCAATACTTTAATATAAATATGTGTTTATTTTGTGTTTTTTATTCTTCCTACACATTCCTTCCAGCCATCGTAAAGCTTCTTGCGCTTATCATCTTCTAGCCGTGGTTGGAACTCTTTATCCTTCATCCAATTACATTTTATCTCTTCTATGTCTTGATAATATCCGACAGCCAAACCCGCCAAATATGCAGCACCAAGCGCTGTGGTTTCTGCCACTTTTGGACGAATAATCTCACCATTTAAAATATCTGCTTGGAACTGTAACAAAAAATCATTGGCACTTGCACCACCGTCCACACGCAAGGAAGTAACCGCAATACCCGCGTCCTCTTCCATGGCACGAATGACATCCAAGGATTGGTATGCCAGAGACTCTAAAGTCGCTCTGACAAAATGTGCCCGATTACTTCCTCTCGACAAACCAAACACCGCACCTCTTGCATAGGCATCCCAATACGGTGCACCCAGTCCCGTAAATGCCGGCACAACATATACGCCATTGCTATCCTCAACCGAAGTTGCGAGTGCTTCGGTTTCCGCCGCACTATCTATCATTTTCAGCTCATCACGAAGCCATTTAATCGCAGCTCCTGCCACAAAAACACTACCTTCTAAAGCATACTGAACCTTTCCATCTCTTCCAATCGCAATCGTTGTAAGCAATCCATTTTGCGAATCTACTGCTTTTTCTCCAGTATTCATCAACAAAAAGCAGCCCGTTCCATATGTATTCTTGCTCTCACCAGCTCCAAAGCAGCACTGTCCAAACAAAGCTGCCTGTTGGTCACCTGCAACACCCGCAATCGGAATCTCTTCACCCAATATATTTCTATGGGTAACTCCATACACCTCTGAAGAGGATTTGACTTCTGGCAACATTGTTGCCGGAATATCCAATTTATCCAGTAACTCCGCATCCCAACTGAGAGTATGAATGTTATATAGCATCGTACGAGATGCGTTCGTAACATCCGTTGCAAATACTTTCCCCTTGGTCAGCTTATAGATGAGCCACGTATCCACCGTTCCAAAGACAAGCTTTCCTTCTTCCGCCTTTTTTCTTGCTCCATCCACATTGTCTAAGATCCATTTTATCTTTGTTGCAGAGAAATATGGATCCACAATCAATCCAGTTTTCTCTTTAATTACTTTGTCATATCCCTCTTTTTTTAACTCTTCCACATAATCTGCCGTTCTTCTACACTGCCACACAATCGCATGATAAACCGGCTCACCCGTTTCTCTGTCCCATACGATCGTTGTTTCACGCTGATTGGTAATTCCAATCGCAGCAATTTCACCCGCCTCAATAGAACATTTTGCCATAGCTTCTGTCATAACGCTCACCTGCGATGCCCATATCTCGTTGGCATCGTGCTCTACCCAGCCAGACTTTGGAAAATACTGTGTAAATTCCTTTTGTGCCATGGAAATAATATTACCACTCTTGTCAAAAATAATGCAGCGGGAGCTTGTCGTCCCCTGATCTAGTGCCATCAAATACATAATCTCTTCTCCTCTCGTGTACTCTATTACTATAGGTGATTGCAAAACTAACAAAAACTTATATTGAGTTATGCAATTTGAACAATTACCAATATGCAGGTGCTGTGAGGCCGTCGGTACTTAGGTGCCATATTGGGGCACCTTATGTACCGCTACGAGGCGAGCGCAACGAAAGTGTGCCTGCATTGGTTTGTTCAAGTTACATAACTCTGATACAAAATAGTGTCGTTTTGCAATCACCTAATATTTTCATAAATAACTCTGGTCGATATGTACCACCGCGTAGTAGCTGCCCTCTAAGCTTTCTACCAGCTCCTCAATACTCTTTTTCACATCCTTCGCAGACAGCTTGGTTCCAAATGGTACTACCGCATCAAAGATTAGATTTGTATGGGTATCTCCTGTTACCATTCTGAAATCATGAATCGTAATCTGTTCATTGATTCGCTTAACCTCGCGAGCAATCGTTTCTTTCATTTTGGCAACCTCTTCGTTGTCTGTCTCAATCGGATCCATATGAATGACTGATTCACACTTCAACGTTTCATTTAGTTCCTTCTCAATTCGGTCTATCAAATCGTGAATCGCAAAAATATCACGGTCACCATGAACCTCTGCATGCAAGGATATCATCCGTCTTCCAGGACCATAGTCGTGAACCACCACATCATGCACCCCCACAATCATATCATGTGCCATCACAATTTCTTCAATATGATCCACAAACTCTTTCTCTGGTGGTAATCCAAGCAATGGATCTAAGGTTTCCTTTGCTGCTGTAATCCCTGCATAAAAGATAAACAAGGACACCAGCACACCACAGATTCCATCAATATTAATCTGTGCATACTTCATCACCAGCATCGCAACCAAAACAAAGCTTGTAGCAAGGGAATCTGAAAGCGAATCCTTTGCGGTCGCCAACATAGCAGCAGAGCCGATTTTCTTTCCAACGCTTCGATTGTAAACCTCCATATATACCTTGACCAAAATAGATACAATTAAAATAGCCATTGCTACAGTGCTGGTATCTACCGGTTCCGGATGCATAATTTTTATAACAGAGCTTTTCATCAACTCAAAGCCCATCATGAGAATTGCCATTGAAACCACAAAACCCGACACGTACTCAAATCTTCCGTGACCAAATGGGTGATCCAAATCCGGTTCCTTACCAGCAAACAAAAAGCCCACCAATGTAATAAATGATGAGCCGGCATCCGACAGGTTGTTGAATGCATCCGCCGTAATCGCTACAGACCCACTCAAAACGCCGGCAAAATATTTGCCTGCAAACAAAAGCACATTGAGCATAATGCCCACAATGCTACAAAGTGTTCCGTACGCCTTACGTCCAGACTCACTGTCGGTATCCTTTATAAATATTTTGGAAAGTATTGTAATCATAGCATCCTCTCCTTATTCCTAGTCAACTGATACTAACTACTATATGTCATTCCTAACAAATCTAGTCTGATAAAATGAAGTTCAAAGCCTACTGCATACAGGAAACTAACAGCCCAATTGCTGCTTAATATCATGTAATGCGGCATCCTCCATCTCATGCTCTAATACAGGGATTTCCTCTCCATACTTGCGCTTATAGGCGATGCCTAACAGCTCATCTGCAATTCTTGCATTTTTCGGAAGCAACGGACCATGGGAATAGGTTGCAAATACATTTTTATAGCGCGCACCCTCTGTGCCATCCTCGCCATTATTACCATACCCCTTAATCATCTTTCCCATTGGCTTTACGCCCTCTCCAAGCCAGGTTTGACCATTGTGGTTTTCAAACCCTACAATCGGAAAGGTTTCACCATTTTCTTTCGTGTACTCATATACAAAATTACCTATCATTCGCTTATCAGAAGCCGTGGTGTACACATCGATTCCACCGAGAAAATCCACCTTCGTACCATCTGCTGCCTCGTAATATTTTCCAAGCATCTGATAACCGCCGCAAATTCCAAGAATCACGGTCCCTTTCTCAATCTCACTCTTCAACCAGTCTGCCTTATATTCAAACAAATCCTTTACCAAAAGCTCCTGCTCAAAATCCTGTCCGCCACCGATAAAAATGATGTCGTAATCCTCACTGGTATCCACCTCACCAAAGGATAATCTTGTCACCTTCGAGCCGATTCCTCTCCACGCAAGACGCTTCTCCATGGTACGAATATTCCCGTTATCTCCATATAAATTCAAAATGTCATAATACAAATGACAGATGTGTAATTCTCTGTTTTCAACCATCTTTTTACCTCATTCTTTCAAACACTTATATTGTGTGTTTGTTTTGTATTTTTATAACAATTGTTTTTATAAATAAATCTTTTAACATTATATGCTATTCTACGTCTTGTTTCAATTTTTAATTTATTAGATTGCACCGAAAATTTTGCAGCCTTGCATCCCTTCTACATTTATGCTATGATGACTCAGCAAGTGAATAGAACATAATAGGTGTCAGATAAGTAATAAACTTGATCTGGTGAAAAGGGAAGCAGGTGCAAGTCCTGCACGAACTCGTCGCTGTGAAGAAGTAGTTTTGTTTTAATATGTCACTGGTATAACTGGGAAGGCAAAACAAAATGTAGATATCTGAGTCAGAAGACCTGCCTATTGTGATGTTGTGGGACCACGAGTAATTGGTTGTAGCATACGAAATATATGTACTCAAAACGGATTGTGTTTTGCACAATCTATTTGTTGTTTGAATCTTTATGCCAACCCTTTCTAAAATGGTTGGTTTTTTTGTACATTTTTATTTCATTCCACAATTTCTACACTTCCTTTGACTTGGATGGTGTCAAAGAACAAAAAAACACAAAGGAGTGAACACATGAACAAGAAAAAAATAATAGGTATCGCTGCATTTGTTTTGTTAGCTGTGGTACTTATTGCAGCTTACTTTATTTTCCGTCCTTCTGCTTCAAGCGATCAAAAATCCATCACAATTGAAGTCGTTGATAGCAAAAAGGACACCACCTCTTATAATGTAACTACCAACGCCCAGTTCCTGAAAGATGCAATGGAAGAAGCGGATGGTCTAGAATTTTCCGGCGAAGAAGGAGACTATGGTATAATGCTTTCCACTGTAAACGGAGAAACCGCCGATTTTGAAAAGGACGGTGCATACTGGAGTATTATGGTAAATGATGAATACGGAAATTATGGTATTGATCAACAGCCATTGACAGATGGGGATGTGTATCAAATTGTCTATACGAAATAACAATCCATTAACAACCAGGGATATTACTGTCACAGCAATGATGGTAGCAATCATTGAAGCCTGTAAATTTGTACTTGCCGGAATTCCAAATGTAGAGCTGACTTCATTTTTGATTATTCTATTTACTCTACACTTCAAAAAACGAATTCTTTTTGTTATCCCAGTATTTATACTGATCGAGGGTGCACTATACGGATTTGGGCTTTGGTGGATTATGTACCTTTATAGCTGGCCATTGCTGGCATTTTTCACTTGGATGTTACGAAAAATGAATTCTGCGATTTCCTGGGGGATTGTATCCGGTATATTTGGGCTTTCCTTTGGCGCACTTTGTTCCATTCCATATTTCATTATCGGAACCGTAGGGGAAGGAATCCAAAGTGGACTTGCCACCGGATTTTCTTGGTGGATCGCTGGTATCCCCTTCGATTTAATACACGGAATTGCAAACTTTGCCATTATGTTGGTACTTTACCATCCAGTAAACACAGTGTTGAAGAGTTGCAAGAAGATGTTATAAACCAGCCACGCTCACATCGCAAGCATAGCTTGCTCTGTGTCGCGGCATTCGCCGCATAAGTCTGCACAAAAAAAGAACCTCTAGTGAGCAAGCTCCCTATCGGTTCTTTTTTGTACAGACTTGCGTGGCTCATTTTAACGCGCATATTTCTTCAGGGGTACAAACTCTGCCAGCTTATCTCTAAATTCTAGCATACAAGTATAAGACAGCACCAAAAACGTCTGTTGTCCAGACTGCTTAAGCTGCGTAATCAATGTCTTGTAGTCCTTCTCCACACTGAATTTTTCTGTATCGAAATCCGCATACTTCAAACGAAGCTGAATATCATAAGCACGCTTTCCAGTAAAGTAAAAATGCTGTGCTCCTGCTGCAGCTTCCGTCAAACGTTCAAACTCCACATCATAAATCCATGAGATATCTTTTCCATCTGCATAATTATCATTTAATCCGAACACAATGTTTCCAGTCGGTTTTTGCTGAATCAAAAACTGAATCACCTCATTGAAGCCAGCCGGATTCTTCACCAAAACCAAATTCAGATTCGCATCACCAAGCTGCACCTGTTCCATACGGCCAAAGTGTGTAGTAAGTCCGCCTAAAACCGAAATCATTTTCTCCTCTGGTAGTTCAATCAATTTTGCAATTGTCGTCGCCGCCAAAGCGTTATACAAATTATATCCACCCGGCAAACAAACCTCTGCCTGCACAGAATTTCCAAACACATCCATCTCCACCACAGTGGATGCATCCTTCCATTCAATGACCTTTGTCAAGCCAACCTGTACCGGCTGACGTTTATATCCACATTTTTCGCAATAAAATCCTCCAAGATGTCCAAAGGTATGATACGTATACTGATACTTTGTCTTACAATGAATACAATACACTGCATCCGATATATCAGAGGAGGTTCCTTCATAAAGAGGTCCATTTACACCAAAATAATAGATTTCACTATGTGGCAAATCCTTCAACGAAGTAGTCAAAGAACAATCTGCATTCAATACAAGCTTCACATTCGGAAGCTGCTCCAGTCCTGCCCGAATCTTGTTAACCGTGGTTAAAACTTCGCCATACCGGTCCAACTGATCGCGGAATACGTTTGTGACAACCGCTGTCACATCCAGCTTTCCAAAATGCAAAACGATAGATTTTAACGCTGCCTCGTCACATTCCAAAAGTGCATATTCCTTGTCAATCTTACCACTCAGCGTTGCCGCGCCAACAAATGCAGAAACCACACCATTTAAAAGATTGGCTCCTGCGTCATTGCAAAACACAGAACTGCCTTTTGCCTCAATCATATCCCGTATAACGTGACAGGTTGTGGTCTTTCCATTGGTTCCCGTCACACAGATAATTTTCAAATCCTTAGCAAGATGTCCCAATATATCCGGACAAATTTTTAACACAATCTTACCTGGAAGCGAGGTTCCACCACTACCTGCTAACTTCAATATTTTTGTTGTAAATTTTCCAGCCCATACTGCGACCGTTGACCTGATACTCATACTCTTGGTCTCCTTGTATCCTTATTTATCTATCGATAATTGTGAAACACCTAAAATGTATATCAAGTTATACAATTTGAACAATTACCAATATACAGGTGCTGTGAGGTCGTCGGCACTTAATGAGAGGCTTTGCCTCGAATTTAGTACCGTTACGAACCGAGCGCAGCAAGATGCCTGAGACCTTAGCTTGCTTGCAAGCTTAGTTCGAAGGTATGCTTTAGCTGCGTGCCTGTATTGGTTTGTTCAAATTATATAATTTCCATACATAACATTATTGTTTCTCAATTATCTATTTCACCACTATTTCATAGCTCACTTCAAAGCTCTCTCCAACCTCTAACATATGACCATATTCTCTTTCTTCCAAAGTTCCAGTGAAGCTTTCATCATCACATCTGCCATACCAAGGTTCAATACAGATAAATGGTGCATTCTTCTTTGCAGGCGACCACAGACCAAACAACGGTGCATCAAATGACACCGTAAGGTATGTCTCTCCATTCGGTTTGCAAAGAGAAACCTCTTTCGCCTGCTCACCTTCCACCACTAGCGCATCCTCATCAAATAGAGTTTCTGTCACCTGCATTTTTCCACCATTTGTTGTAAGCACATTATCCTTTTTATACACTAAACCATTCTCGCTCAGCTTAGAATAGGTCAAATCCTTTTTGGTATCAAAGGCAATGAAGTAATCCGTCTGCTGTCCCTCTCCGTTCAATGGGCACATAAATGCCGGATGTCCGCCAATGGAAAAATGCATCTGCTTGTCATCCTCATTTACTACCTTCCATATTACCTTAAGAGTATTCCCAGAAAGTACATATCCAATCTCCAAACTAAATGCAAATGGATATTTTTCGTAGGTGCTATCATCGGAGCTTAATGAAAACCAAGCTTGCGCTCCGTCATTGGACACCAGCGAAAACTCCATATCTCTTGCAAAGCCATGCTGTCCCATTTGGTAGGACTTCCCATCATAGAGAAATTCCTTATTCTTCAAGCTCCCCACAAAAGGAAACAACACTGGAGCACTTCTCTTCCAAAACTTCTCATCCGCATTCCAAATATACTCCACTCCCGTATCCTTTTTCACCATACTAGAGAGCTCTGCCCCAAAATGATTAATGGTTATTTTTAATACTTCATTTTCCAAAATTGCTTGCATTTTGTATACCTCCCACTTTTATCCTGCCTGAATAATATCCGTAAACACATCTCTCGAATCCACTTCAAAGCCATTCATATCTATCATATAATGATCGACTACATGAATATAATAAATCTCTCCATCCTCATACTCAATCTGAACCCATTCCGCATTGTCTGTAGCCAAGGCGATTACCTCTGTTTCTTTTTTCAAAGTAACCGTCTCGCTCTTCGTTGACATTTCCTTATAAACAATCAGATCCTGCAAAAGTCCCTTTTCTGCTGTGGCATCGGTATAGGCAATCGGATATAGCACACTTGCATTTTGCACAAGCTTATTATCCTCCACTCTATAAGAAATCTTTCGATTTACTGTCTCAAATATATTCATACGTTCCCGCGCATATAAGGTACCTTTTCCATCATTTACGATATATAAATCTGATACACGGTCATAGATTGTGCCAAGGTATGTTACCTTATCTCCTTCATATCTCAAAAATGCCGTCATCGGATCTTCACTCATACCATAATCCTGCACCGCAATCTCTAAATAATCATCGGAAGCATCCACATCCAAAATCACATATTTTTCATATGGACTGTCAAAATAAATTTGCTTCTTCTCAAACACTTCAGAATAATCTGCTCCATTAATGGTCAAAACCGGAGTATATACATAATCGCTAGACATTTCTACTTGAAATGTCACCTCGTCATCCTTCCCATCTCCATTCAAATCCATAACAATTGTTTCACCCAAGCTTACACTCTTTTGAAACCCACCATCATAGGTGTACTCCGATTTTAATCCTTCTAATTCGGTATAAGGAACCGTAAAATACAAGGTTCCTTCTGCATATGCAGACAACTCATACGGATTGGAAATAAATGTGATTCCCTCATAGTCAAAATACCACAAATCATCCTGTAGCACTATATCGATACTTGCTTCATAGTCTGGAAACAAACGATTTTTATAAGCATCCGATTCACATAGAGCTAACACATACTCCTTTACATCCGCCATAAATGCTTCCCTATCCTCAGCAATATCATCTATGGTTAATTTTTTACCTGTTGTCACATCAAAATTCCACCCAGACGCATAATTATTTCCATGATTACCGCCTGTATTGGAATAATGACTTCTTACAAAGCTTGTCACCTTATCATCCACACGTTTTTCAGTAAATCTCACCTCATTCGCATAGGGTGGCATATCCTCCATCAGTCCATTTTCAAATGCCAGCTTGGCTTCTGTCTCCATACTCTCGCAGTTGGTAAAGAACATTCCTTCATCATTCTCAAATTCTGTGGCAATTGCATTCGACACCTCATCCTTATCTGCAACAGAAACAACTGGATGAACATAATAAACTGACAATATCATATCTCCGTTTTCATTATAGCGGTCATCACTTTTACCATCAAAGGAAACCGAAACCTTACTCGCCACCACTGACTCTGTATTCTCTTCTGCCTGCTCCTCTTGCACCGAAGTATTTTCCTCCGACCCAGCCACCTCTTCGGTATCCTGTTCTGTAACGGACTCTTCGCTCACTACATCATTTTTCTTTTCTGTACTAATTTCTCCATCTTGCTTTTCACATCCCGCAAGTCCCATCATAAGAGCTAACGTCAGCAGAATTGCCATCTTACGCTTCATACCCATTCCTCCTGTATTACTTAATATTTTTAGATGATTACGAAACCCACAAAACTTATATCAAGTTATGCAATTTGAACAATCACCAATATACAAATGCTGTGAGGTCGTCATCACTATATAAAATCAAAGGTCGCCTGACTATATTCCAGATTCTCATATTCAATCTCATCCTGTGCCACTTGGCTTCTATAATCCACAACCACCGTCTGCTGTCTTCCACCAATTAGCTGTTGTCCTAAAATATAGTTTACATCAAACCGATTCGTGATCGCCGGTGTGGCACCACGGGCAGGTACAATCAACTGCACATTGTTAGTCTTTAGCAACGCAAAAATCGGTTCCCAAATATAGATATCCTTTGCTGCACCAAATGGGTTATCGATAAAGATAACCTTCTTCAAATCGCTCGCCTCTGCTTCCGGTGCATACATTCCAGATATATAATTGATAATTGATACAAGGAACTGAATGTAGATACCCTGAGACTGTCCTGTACTACCAACTGCCTCTTCATAGCGAAGATAACGGCTTTGTTCCTTCATACGCTCACGCTTATATAGCTTCAAACGGATTGCATTCATATCCGTCACCATAACACTGAATAGCTTCTTCAACAATAGCCTGTTCTTCATATACTTAATTCGGTCATTGTTATCCTTGAACTGGTCGGCGCCATTTACCACCTCATCAATGTAATCCGACATTCGCTGCTTGATAAACTCATCCTTCACATATGGAATATTGAGATTCACCATCTGAATCATCTCACCGTCTAATTGAATGCGGGATAACTTCGGAAGCTTGTCAAGCTCCGTCCGAACATCCTTACAACGCTCAATACACTGATTCTCAAAGTTATTCTTAATTGCCTCCATATCTTCAATTCCCTGTTCAACGCGTTCCTTTTCCAACGCAATATAGGAAATCATTTCGCGAATATTGGCAAGCAACGCTTTCGCATCCTCATAGGTTTCAGGAACCTCCACATCATCCTTAATAGAGGTGGATAGTTCAAATGCACCCATAGTGAAGAAGGTATTGGCAGTCTGTGTCTTATAGTTCAAAAGCTCCTGCTTTGCTCTTGCCAGTGCCTTATTGCTCTTGTCGTAAGCCAGCAAGCTCTCCTCGAAAATTTCTCGGATTTCACTTTGCTCACGCATAAGCACATTGGCGCCAGTGATATCTAAACCTTCGCTCTCCACGATACGTTTCACATCTTTATACAAGTCAATAATAACACCATTGTTCTTTACATACTGCTGGTATTCCTTTTGGAAACGCTTCATCTCCTCCTGAAGGTCACGTAGTATTCTATCGCCCTCTGCGATTGCCTGAAGAGCTTCCTCCTTCGTCACAGCCTTGCCCGGCTCTAAAGCAGCTCCTTCACTCGTTTTATCATTGCCAGATTCACCAACATCTGCTGTCCTAAGCATTTCCTCTAACTTCACAACAGCATCTTCGCCAAATCTTTCCTTCAACGCCTGCACTGCCTGCTCAATTCGACCCTCTAGCTTCGTTGCCTCGTGTTCCTTTTTCTTATAATCTGCCTTTAACTGGTCATATCGAACCGATATCTGGGATAAATGCATACTCAAACGATTAATTAATTCTTCCTCCACAGGATGCATTTCTCCCTCAGCTTTCAACCGTTCTAAGGTTTCTATACTTACCTTGCGGCGTTCAATGATTCGAAGTCCTCTCTGCATGCTTTCCAACAAAGTCGCAATCAATTTCTTCTTATCCTCTAACACAATGGTCGCTTTCTCCACCACTGCCTTGGAAGCCAAAAATTCTGCCTTCAACTGCTCTTCTCCAATATTAACCGCAGTAAATTTTCCTTCCACATAATAATCCTTATAAATGGTCTCCCAATCAGACAGCACCTCTGCCATCTGCTGTTCCATATGAAGAATCTGTCCCTCCAGTTCACTTACCTTTAGCGAAACTGCACTCTTATCAGAGGAAACCTTAGACACCTCGTCCTCCAACCGACGCACCTCACTGTCATAGTAATCCAACTGTTGCTTGGTATCATCTGCCAAATCACTCTTCGACTCAATTCCAGCAAGCTTAATCTGCTCCTTCTGGTTAGTATATAAACCTTCACTTAGCTTCTGTGCATCTTCTTTCTGTTTTTCACTATGCGCTCTTATGCGCTCCATATCCTTTTTAAGATTCTCTACTCTTCTCTCATGCTCAAGCAGTGCCTCTTTTTTCTCCTGCATCTCATACTCAGCATTTATAAATGCGGCATCTGTAAGCTTAGCAGTATAATCTAAGTCCTCGTCATAGGTTGCTTCCACCTCACGAGCTCGATCCAGCTCTTCCTTCATTTCAGAAAGCTTCTTTTCTAAGCGGGTAGCCTCCATCGCCAATGCGTCCTCCTCTAAGAACACACTCTTATCCTTGGCAATTAAAAGCACCCCCTTCTCCTCCGACGGAATGTAAGGAGACTCCAACATAGTATGGTCATAGATTGGAACCGCCTGATTTTTCAAATCAATTGTTCCAATTCTCTCATCCTCTTTTATCAAGTCAAATTGCTTGGTAATTACTCCATAAGGAAGCATCGGAAAACGAGAAAGCAGCTCCTCACGGTTTACCTTTGGCAACGCAGAAAGATAATCCACACCTGAAAGGGCAAAGTCACCATGTCTGCTCTCCAAATAATCCTTAATCTTAGAAACCGCTTCCGATTCTTCTAGAATTCTGCCTTCCTTTACCTGCTCTAAATGACGCTCCACCCCTGCAATGCGCTGCTCCATACCAGCCACTTGTACCTTCTGCTTGAATGCACGCTGCTTAATGGTTTCGTACAACACAGATACGTCCTTCACGCCATACACTTGAATCATCTTTTTCAGACGATCCTTATTTACCATATATTCTTCATGCTTTTTGCCTGCATTCTCCAAAGCCAGCTTTGTTGTTTTCAGCTCCTCCTGCTCCACAAAAAGCTCATTTTCTTTTTTCTTAAGCTCTGCCAAATCCTCAAGATATGCATTCTGAGAAATTTCCTGCTTTTCCTTAAGCTCCTCTTCCTCTGCTCGAAGAGTTTCCATTAACTCCTTCAAATCACTTAACACCAAGATAGAGATTTCCTTACGCACCGCACCAATCTCTTCCATTCTCTTGTGATATTCCTCTGCAAAATGCTCCTTGTGACTTTTGGCTACCGCTAAGGCAATGTTGCCCTCCTCATAAATGCGAGTAAGACTTTCTAACTTCTCCTTTGATTTTTCAAGCTCCTGCTTTCTAATCGCTAAACGCTGTCGAACTTCAGCAAGCTTTTCATCATCCATAAGCTTTTTTGTATAAGCATACTGCCGAAGCTTTCCAAGCTGGTCTGAGTTTGCCTCTGCTGAAGCATCAATCATTGCCTGGTTTTCTTCCATCTGCGCCTTGTCACTTAGATAACGCAAATAGTCATTGATACTCTCTTTTAAATCCAACTCTGCTTTTGCCTCATCTAACTCTGTCCCAACTCTTTGCACGTGATTTTCCAACACCTGCAAATCAGTCTTTACAGCCTCTAAGTCATACTGATCCTTCACAATCTTAAGACTCTCAATACGTTTTCTCTCTGCATGCAAACGCTGTTCATAGGCAATCTTCTTCTCTTCCATACGGGCAATCTCTTCCTCGCCCTGGCGACTCCATTCCTCGCCGGTCACATAAATGTCCGCAAGTGTTCCAGCCACCTTGTCCTTCTCCTCATAGAGAGAGAGGAAGGATGACACTCTGCCCTCCAGCAAATGCATAAGCTCTGTCTCTTTATCATAATTGGCAATTTCACTTTTTTTCTTCGAAAGCTCCACCAGCTTATCCTTAATATCCAACAAAGTCTTTGCCATATCCTCATTTACATCATTTTGCTCGGTCTTGACCAAAAATGCTTTTTCGATTATCTCTTCAATTAATAAATCTTCAACCACCTTACGGGTTGTTTTATAATGTGTCTCAAAATAGGTACGTACATGACCCTCGGTCTTATTAATTCCTCGAATAATCTCCCACTGACTCTCAAACAAGCCATACTGACTGATAAATCTCTGGTATTCACCCTTACGCTCGAAAATAAACACTTTAAGACTTAAGTTTCTTCTGGATAAATCCTTCAGATAATTCTTAAGTCCAGCATAGGTAATCCTCTCTTTGCTGTTTTGTAAAGGAAGATTCACAATATCATTTTCATTGTAATCACGATAGAAAATACAGTAGTTAAAATATTCAATGGATGCGCTATCCTTGCCAAGTCCCTTCGTAGCACCACTTTCTGTCTGAGATGCCGCATCCGTCCCTGCAAGAGCCATCTGACCATCCTCTGTTCCTTCTGAATCCTTCGCTTTTCGGGCGCAAAAACCAGTGGTCATATAACGAAAGCCTTCCTTGATGTCCTTATCATCCAGCTTCCACTCCACCAAGGAATGTATCGTTGTATTTCCACCACCATTACGGAACAATTTTTCAATTGGCTGTTTTTCATCCAACGTACAATTCGGAATCAGGTTTTGTAGCAAAAGCAACATCAACACACTTTTACCACCACCATTTGCCAAATCATACAACGTGTTCTTTCCATACATACGCATGGAAAAATCGTCATACCCTTGGGTTCCAAAATTATATTTTACATTGTTTACTCGAATTCGATTAATATTTGGCATTTCTATAACCTCTGCTTACAACTTATATTAGTTGCATATTTCTATAACATTTATTACCCTTGTCATGCCTGCTCCATAGCAAACACCAACTTCTTTACATTACTTATCCTCTTCTTCATCCCATTTCATGTTTGACAGCGAATCATAAATCTGTCCACGATACTCTTCAAAATAGTGTTCCACAATCGCTTGGAATCGCTCCGTCGGATAATAACGCTTGCTTACTTCTATGAACAAATTTTCATTTACCAGGAAATTAAATGTAAGCTTTACAAAGCTTGCTTTCGATGCACGGGACGCTTTAATCTCTTCCTGATTCTCACTGGTACTTGATGGAAGCTCGTCCCACAAAAGTGCTACCGCCCGGAAGCTCTCTTGCTTTTCTTCCTCTATATCATAGATTGCAATATCTTTGGTAAAAACCGATAATGCTTTCGTAACCTCCGCCATCACATCCTCAATCTTGATATACTCCTTAAATTGATAAGATGCGGAATCTGAATAGAAGGATAACAATATCTCATACATAATGAAATAGCAAAGATATAACTCTTTGTTGTAACGAAGTCCCATATTCTTTTTCAACTCTTCGTTGGTATAACCAAAAATACGATTTCCCTCTCCCGCCGAAAGGAACAAACTCTCTTTGTACTCATATATATTCAAATTCAATTTCTTCAGCATAATCCCAACAATTTCATATATCTCCGCATTGCCATAATAATCGTCATACAGATTCCCATTGGCACCACTTCGCTTGATTTCCTCGCCGGTAACAAGCTTTGCGTATATATCCATTGCCTTTTCAAGGTTTTTCATTTCCATAAAATATCCTCTTCTCACACTAGGTAATCGTTCAGAGCCTGTCAAAACGCTTCCCATTTATCCCGTTGCGCTCCAAACAGTTACATTTTCCCACAAATAGAGGAAAAGGGCAAGAAAGATTTTCATCCTTCCTGCCCGTTTTCATCATTTCTTAATTGTTATCTTTAAGCTCTTCTTATTACCGGCTGCATCTTGCACTACAATCTTATTCGTACCCTTTTTAGAAATTGTGAATTTGTAATAGTTTTTGTATTTACCCTTCTTCACCAATTTCTTATTTGTAAGCTTCTGTTCCTTCCCATTAATAGTTACCTTAGAAAGCTTGTGAGAATCCTTCACATACATAGTAACCTTTTTATTATAGGTCTTGTTTGCCTGAATTCCTTTCACAACCGGTTTCTTATTGTCGACATAGATTGTATAAGTAGCAACATTACCTTTCAAATCTGTTACTTCGAATACATTAGCACCCTTCTTCTCTGCCTTCTTTCCACCTGCTGCATACCAAGTGGTTTTGGAAATCGTCTTACCATTCTTTTTTGTCGATGTTGTAACCGAACTTACCACTTTTCCATTCAATTTCACTTCTCTTACAGCTATATTATCTGTAAAATCAACAGATGGCATTTTCTTATAATACTCCTGGTCCGTAGCACCCGTCATCTGCGGAAGCTCCATATCCGCATCAATCATTTGCTTTCCAGTCTGCGTATAAGCATACCAATATGTAGATTGATTATTGGCATAACTAAATGTTGCCTTTTTTCCTTCTACCGATACATTAGCATTACTATCCACTACATCGGAAAACAAAGAAACAGAAAGCTGCATATACAACGTATCCGCCGACTCTTCTCCCAAAAGCTCCTCGACGGAACCTGCCTGACAAAAGAAGATATCATTGGTCATCATTACGCCTTCCTCCTGTAAGCTTGCCGATGTGTGCGTCTCTGTATCCGCTGGCGCAATATAATATAGCTTGCCATCTTCTAAGACTCTTGTTGTCATACTTGCCTTAGACGCTTCATCCAACATTGTAGCTTCTTCTTCCGTATATGCAACAAAACCAGAGGATGTAACGGTTCCATCCCCATTTACCACATAGTCCGCATACATACGGCAGCCAGACAACACCATCATCGTAAGCGTCAATAAAATTAGACTATACACTCTCTTCTTCATCCTCGTACCCTCCTTAACATCATCTTTCCTTAGGTAATTGCAAAACTAGAAATCTAATATCAAATTATACAATTGAACAATCACCTAATTCTCACTCCACCACCGCAAAGCTCATATCAGTAATGGTAAACGCTTCATCTTTACGTTCGCCAAACTTAAGCACATTTTCCACATCAAAGGTAATGCGAAATACCATATTGGCATATTGATCCTTCTTCTCAAGACTTAAGCTATCCATAACAAGTCCCTCCAAAAAGGTATCCTGCTTATCCTGCATTTTCTTTAGATTATACTCATCCTTCTGAGCGAGATGTACCAAAAATGAATACACGTCACCATTTCTGTATATGTCTTTTCCAAACTTAATCTCGTAAATTGCCATAAGCTCCGGCAGAGTAGTTTTCCCGTGCTTCCAAAGCTGTTCCAAAAGCTCTCCAAACAAATGACCAAAGTTTGCAGAAATTCTTGTATCCTCCACTTCATCCTCGAATACATAATCGTTATCTATTTGTTTCTTTTCTACCTTCTCACCAAAATCAGCGTTATCGAGCTTACTCTCTAGCATACGATCAATGCTCTCCATAGCAAAGGTTTTATTAAGCTTTGGCATAAATAGTGGTGCCATCAGCATTCCAAGCTGGTCTGCTCTATCCTGATCCATCATCTTCTTTAAAACATCACGGAAATTAAATACCGGGCGCAGCTTTCGAAGCTTCGCTCTACCAATCATCTCATCTGCAATATTTTGTAGCTCAATAGTTTCCTTAATCAGCTCGCCGTGTTTGATAATGGTCTTTTTTAGCTCCGTGTCTAGCTTGTGTATCTCACTTAAGATAGCTGAGCTTGCAGACATACCCTTGACTGCGTTACCACTTAAGCTGCCTGCACCATTGCCAACATTTCCAGCGTTCGCATCCCTGCTATTCGCCTCTCCATAAACCCCTCCGGACTTACCACTTTGTAATATCTCTTTATTCGCATTGTTCGCTTTCGCAAACGCCTTATCAATCAGCGCACGGTTCTTCTCAAAAAGCTTCGACTCCTCATCAAACCATCTGGCCACGGTTTCCATATATTCCTCGCTTGCCTTGGCACCGGAAAATACATCATAGCTTAACAAATCTAAGACTTCCTTTTTCTGCAACGCAAGCTTGTTTACCTCATTATTAATTCGCTTGATTACCTCGATACCACCAGCAAAATTCTCGGACTGAATCATTTTCTCAAGCAGAAGCTGCTGCACCGAAATATTGCTCTCATCCTTAATCTCCTTAGTATCTAAGTAAAATTCGATTCCATCTGTAGTGACATGATATAGCACCACACCATCCACGATTCGGCTGTCAATTAGCTTCACACGAGCGGTCTTTTTCTTCTTCTCCTCTGGGTCAAAGTAAGGAAAAGTAAATGCTTTTCCGTCATTTTTAATCTTGTCAAAAATATAACCAATAAGCTCCTTCTCTTCCTCCTCTGCAAGATCTAATTGAAACTCGCGTCTTAGGATTTCAGCAAGAAACTTCTCGTACTGGTCATAGGTAATCTCACTCTCATGGAAGTTATTCTCATTAATAAAATAACGAAGGCTCGCCATGGTGATATAGCCCATATCCAAATCCATAAATTTACCCTCTTTGTACTGAGAAAATGTGGTCTCACAGAGTACAAAAAACGGATAATACTTTTTTAAATTTAACATACGGTCCTTATGTTCACTCATAATGTCGTGAATCATAATATACTTCTCTGCCATAGCTAAATGCTCCTAATTCTATCTTTACATTACGCGCGCAATCCGC
>CAYTOQ010000009.1:27577-36785 GCA_964439445.1 uncultured Clostridium sp.
CTCTGCCATAGCTAAATGCTCCTAATTCTATCTTTACATTACGCGCGCAATCCGCGAAGCCACTTCACCCTTGCAAGCAAGTGAAACCGCTAATCACCATATTGCTCGCTTCGCGCGCAATCCGCGAAGCGGTTTCACCCTTGCAAGCAAGTGAAACCGCTAATCGCATTATACCACCATACACATATTTTCTCTACTAGAAAATAGATTAACTACTACTATTTAAATTGGATAAGAACATAATCAAAACGGCGGCGAATCCAAAAAATATCATTTGACCGCCACATTGTTTTTTGTTATACTTCAAACAAAACGGCGGCGAATCCAAAAAATATGATGTTGGTCGCCACTTTGTGAGGTGTCATGTATGATTGGACGAGTGCAAGAAACAAAAGAATTGAATAGATTATATTCTCGAAACAAGGCAGAGTTAGTTGCCATTTACGGAAGGAGACGTGTCGGAAAAACATATCTTGTGGACGAAACATTCGCAGATAGAATTACTTTTAGGCATGCTGGACTTTCCCCCGCAGATGAAGATTCAAGAGGATTGTTGAAACTTCAATTGTATCATTTTTACAACTCATTAGAGCTTCAAGGAATGGAGAAATGTGATAAGCCATCAAGTTGGCTCGATGCTTTTCTTCTATTGGAAAAATTTTTACAAAGCAAAGATGACGGCAGCAGACAATTAGTATTTCTTGATGAATTACCATGGTTAGATACACCCAAATCGGGTTTTATACGTGCTTTTGAAGCTTTTTGGAATACATGGGGATGTCATCGTAAAAACTTGATGGTCATTGTATGTGGAAGTGCAAATTCATGGATACAGGATAAATTGTTAAATAATCATGGTGGTTTGTACAATCGAGTTACTTATGAAATAAAACTATCTCCGTTTAATTTGAAGGAATGTGAAGATTTTTATAAAAGTAACAATGTAAAACTTTCCAGATATGATATAGCACAGAGCTATATGATATTTGGAGGGATTCCTTATTATATGGGATATGTTAATCCAGAAATGAGTTTGGCACAGAACGTAGATAAATTATTTTTTAAAAAAAATGCTGTTTTGAGGGATGAATATAACAGATTATTTGCCTCTGTGTTTGTCAACCCTGAAGCAGTTAAAAATATTGTGCAGTTACTATATACAAGAAATGCTGGATTTACCAGAAAAGAAATTATAGAAAAGCTTGGAATAACAGACGGTGGTAGATTCTCTCGCAATCTTAACGCCCTAATATCAAGTGATTTTATTATAAAATATGTTCCGTTTGGATACGGAAAAAGAGAAGAGCATTATAAACTTATTGATCCATTTTGTATATTTTATTTACATTTTATTTGGAATCAGAAAAAAACAAGTGAAAAATTTTGGCAACAAAATGTGACATCGGCAGCCGTGTCTATATGGCGAGGATTTGCATTTGAAAATGTTTGTTTTAATCATGTAGAACAAATTAAGCGCTCACTTGGAATATCTGGAGTTATAACGGAAACTAGTGCATGGTCTAAAAAAGATGATGATGCCGATGGAACACAAATCGATTTATTGATTTCAAGAAATGATAATGTGATTAATATGTGCGAAATAAAGTATTATAGCGGAGAATTTAAAGTAAATAAAGATTACTATATAAAAATATTAAAAAGACAGATGCTATTAACTGAAAATGTATCTCCTAAAATGGCTATTCATAGTACGCTCATAACAACTTTTGGATTAGTACAAAATGAGCATAGTAGCGCATTTTCGAATGCTATAGTATTGGATGATCTCTTTCAAGATGAATAGATAATTCTATAAAACCGCAGTAGTCTCTATTACTGCGGTTTTGTTGATTCTTTTATTTTTTACTCCTCTTCCCAAAACAACTCATCCAATGTCTTTCCCAAAGTCTTACAAATGGAACGACAAAGATTGATTGTCGGATTGTAATCCCCCTTCTCAATCGCGTTGATAGTCTGTCTGGAAACTTCTACCTTTTCCGCCAATTCCTGCTGCGACATATCCAGAGCAGCCCGGGCGGATTTCATTTTCAAATTCTTCATAGACTACTCCTCATCTTTCTCAAGTTGCTTGTTATTATAGATAACACGACCAATAAAAACAGGCAAAATGTACACAAACAATATACCTACAATGAGATTAACATGGCGAGTAGATAACACACCATTTTCAACCAGAGGCACACCATCTACAAAATTACTAATTCCCACAGCTATGTTAATGAGGGCAACGGCTGAGAACATAATCACGACACCCTTCACATTCTCGTACAAGGACATGTATGCATCCTTCATAATACAGATGGTTGCAAACACTGCGAGACTGATACATACCACAATCCATACGCCTGCCATGGACATAAACAGTTTGATGCCAGCAACCTCTCCTAATAAACTAATGATTACCATACCAATCATCAAAGTAAAGAACGCATATTTGTACGCCACACCTCTTGCCAACATCTGACGCTCATCGTAAGCACCCTTCTTGCCTTCCAAATCAATCTTACCGCCAAGTTTTCGGGTTAACCATACAAGCAATGCTACCAAAACAAGACCAAATGCCACACCGCAAATCACTCCAAGCAAGTAATAAAGATTCATGGAACCTTCTTCTTTGATATTGTACTCTACCTTCACGTCAAAGGTTCCATTGTCTGCAAAAGTATATTCCTCCTCGGAATAATATTCCCCTTTGCCCTCTGTCATCAGTTCTGACAAAGCCTCTTCATTGGTAATATAACGAAGCTCTACCTTGTAATCACCAGCCTTAAGCTCAAGGTCACGGGATTCCACCTCGAACTCATCACCACTACAGAAAAATGCGATATTCTCATCCTCATCGTATACCACAAATGCAGTAATCAATCCGTCACTATCATTTTCACATTGTGCATAGATAACATATTCACCCTCTTCTTCAAGAGTAAAAGAATTCCCTTCCATGCTTGCAGGAGAAGCCACTCCATCCTGCACCTTCACTGTTCCACTTTGGGTTACATCTCCCATAATCTCACCAGAGGTCATAAAGGAAATGCCCACCAGCGCTAACAGCACTATAATAATCGAAATGATTCTAATCCAAAGTTTTTTCATCTATACCGCTCCTTACTCTAATTTTCTTCTCACACCTCTACTCGGCACTCTTCATATCCTTAAGTGCCTTTGTAAATGATATTGGATTTCCATATCTCAAAGTACCCATGCGGTAAATCTTTGCTGCAATCCAACCAGCTACAAATACAGATACAAACAAAATAATTGCTGACACAACAATCTCCCACATTTCAACCTTGCCCATTCCGATTCTTACAAACATTGCTGAGTAAGAAGAGACTGGCAGATAAGAACAAATCTTCATTGCCATTCCATCCGGATTTTGCAACTGGAACAATACCACAAAATACACAATCATAATAATCATCTGCAAACCACCGGCAACCTTATTGATATCCTCTGTCTTAGAAACCAGTGCGCCCATCGCTCCGTAAAGGAATGCGTAGAACAAAAATCCACCAACACCGAATACCGCAAATGCTCCAAGCACCTCAGCCGGAATATCTAAAATAATATCTAATTTGTCACCCCAATAGGTGTGGTTCATGCTATAACCAATTAAAGCTGCTCCTAAAATTAAACCTATCTGTACCACCGCAGCCACAGTTCCTGCGATTACTTTACCAAACAACAAATAGGTGGAATCGATACTTGTAACAAGCACTTCGATGGAACGGTTACTCTTCTCTGTGGTAACCGCTGTTGCAATCATAACACCATACATGATAATCATCATAAAGATTACAATTACCAACACATAACAGTACCAGTAGCTATCCTCTGCATCCTTACCAAGAATCTGTTCTTCGCACTCTACAGTTGCTTCATAACCTTCCACAAAGGTAGCAAAATCAATTCCATGTTCCGCACAATAGATTTGCTTATGAATCATGGAAAGCACTTCACTAAAAATGTACTGGCTCTCATCTGTAATATCACGGTTTAGCACATAATATTCAAAGTTCAAATCATCCTTCACAAGGAAACCCGCTTCGATTTCTTCACTTTCTACTGCGGCTTTCAGCTCATCCACATCCTTCATATATGTAAATTCTGCCTCTGGAAACGCCTGCGAAAGTATAGTCTTATCCACAAAAAAGCCTTGCTCATCTACAATACCAAGCTTTGCCATCTCTTCTGCATCTTTATCCTCATCCGTAGATATGTCTTCCTCAATTGTATTCTCAATCCCTAACATATCCGACATATCAATAAATCTTGGCAAAAACATAGCCGCCCCGAGGAGCACTGCCAACAAGATGGTTGTAATCATAAAGGATTTGTTCTTAATATAGCTTAATAACTCAAATTCAAATACAGTCCAAAAACGTCTCATGCTTCCTCACCTACCTTTGCCACGAAAATATCATTTAAAGATGGTTTGTATGTCTCAAAATGCTCTACCGAGAATCCATCCACTTCTGTCAATCTCTTTAACAACTGATTTCTGGTTACTCCATTTAACAATCTCACAATCACATCATCCTTAGATGCTCCTGTTACTTCTACACAATCCGTCAAGTGCTGTTCCACCATCTGTCTGGTATCCTCCGCAGCCATTCCGACACCACTTAACACCAATTGGTTCTCACCAAATTCTCTCTTGATATCCATCAGGTTACCGCTAAGTACTACCTCACCGTGATTGATGATTACCACATCCTCACAGAATTCTTCCACATAGCTCATTTGGTGGCTTGAGAAAATGACAATCTTACCTTCGCCAATCAATTCCCTTACCACATCCTGCAAAATCTGGGAATTCACAGGATCGAGACCACTAAATGGTTCATCCAAAATCACAATGTCTGGATTACAAACCAATGTAGATGCTAACTGCACCTTTTGCTGGTTACCTTTGGATAAGGTTTCAAGTAACTTATCCTTATATTGATCTACCTGCAATTTTGCAAGCCATTTTTCCGAATGCGCAATGGCTTCCTTCTTGCCCACACCACGAAGTCTCGCAAGATATACCATCTGCTCCAAAATTTGTCTCTTTGGATAGAGACCTCTTTCCTCCGGCAAATATCCAATCTGCACTTTCCTTGGGTCGAACTTCTCACCATCTAAAAACATCTCTCCGCTACTGGCATGAAATACATCCATCAGAATTCGAATGGTTGTAGTCTTACCTGCACCATTCCTTCCAAGCAGACCCAACGCCTTACCACTTTCTACCGAGAAGTTAATCCCCTTCAAAATTTCTTTGTCCCCAAAGGACTTTCTGATATCCTTTACCTCAAGCTTCATTGCGAAACCTCCTTTGCCTCTGAAAAGTTGCAATATTATGATAACGGTGTAACAACCGGCTTACCCTCTGCATCTAACAATGGAGTTAAGCCTCCTGCATATCCACTTACGTGGAACACATAATTCACACCAGTTTCCTTATCTACCCAAATCTCTGTTACGGTTACTGCTCCCTGTGTGTACACCTTCTCAAATCTTTCATTCTTTGCTGACATAATTGTTTCCTCCTTAAAATTTTATAATATTACTATGTCACATTCGTTCTTTACCGAACGGATTCCTTTGTATCTACAATCAACCAACTTCGTTCATTCACAGTTTCGATTGATGTTCCATTGATTGTGAGCTTAATATACTCCTCATTTTACACTTTGTCAAGTATATTTTACATAAAGTTTTATATTTTTTTCTTTTTGTCACCAACAACCTTATTCCTTGGTCGTAATCCCTTGGTAAAAAAGTTAAAAAAATGAGACAACCACAACAGTCGTCTCATTCTTATCTTTTGGACTTATCATTCACTAAAGATTACATTTTCATCCACATTTAAAATAGCACACAGCACAAAATGCCCACTGCTAAACAGGAAAATCCTATAAAAAGTACCCCCGCATGCGTCCATGGCGTACGACGATAAAACTCATTTGGATTCTTCGGATTAATAAAGAGCGTATACATCTTGCCTGGTGTTGGATGATCAAATGCGCTATTGGTATCATCCTGCACCTCATAGGTCTGTCCTTGATATTCAAACTGATACACACCACTTACGGATTTTTTTCTATAAGCAACGCTTATTCCACCTGCACCCATTCTCGTCCGGTAATATCCCTGCGCTTCTTCTACGGAAACCTCATCACGCCAGAAGTGCTTATCACGAAGCTTCAAGCACTCTGCCTGTACCTGTACGGTACACACCGCACGACTATGTATAATACGGTACGCTTCTATACCAGCCAACAGGACACCTACTACAATACAGAAAATGAACACGAGATACATCGCCATCCGGAATCCGAACTGTCCCTGGAATCTCGGAACATAAAGCTGCAAAATTGGTACAAAGGTAAGACCAACCCCCAGATAGATAAAAATAAATGCAACAATAACATTTCTTAAATCCTTGATACCATCTTTGATAAACCCAATCACACTTACCACTGCAATCAACAACCAAAATGCTCCAAATGTACTAATACATAACCTTGGTTCCGTCTTACTAAAATACACTAATGCGCCAATCCAGGCAGCAAACCCAACAAGAACCGCAACGGATAACAAAGGGTTATCCTTCTTCTTTTCTTTTTCAACAGTATTATGATTCACTGTATTGTTGTTAGAAACACTACCTTGGTCCTTCGGATTCACAAAATCACGATCCAGCACAGAACCACTCATAGAAATATCATCTGCGTCTTTTCTTTCCACATAAGATGTAGGATTCTCTTGCCAAGTATCATCCGTTTCATAATCGTCATTCCGTATTGCAGATCTGTTCACTACATTTTTTTCTTCCTCTTCTCCCTTTAACTTTAACATAGCCTTCTCCTTTCTATTACTCCCACTATTCCATACACAAAATCTACTCTTCACAGGTTGCAATTTCTTGCAGCAACTCTTTTGCTTCCTTTACAGCTTTCATTGTATTACCATGCTTCACCACATATTCCAAATGCATCTTTGCATTGGTATATTCCTGTTCCTTCACATCCAAGCGTGCCAAATACATATGAAAAGTCACTTGATTACTTCTAAAGTTTTCCTGCGACAAGAATTCATTCAACAATAATCTTGCATCTTTATCCTTTTCTTCCCACAAATATTCCTTTAACTGAATGTATTGTTCCACCGATTTATAAACAGCCCAATCTCTCTTATTACTTTTTTGCACCTTGTTAGGCAATTCTAGGAACTCTTTTTTTGCTTGAGCAAATGCTTCTTTGTCATTTTGCAGATATGTATAATTCAGCAACACAGAATACTTATTAAGCTCTTTATGAAAGATGTTTTTCTTATAATTGATTTTCTTTAAATACGCAAATCCCGTGTCCAATTTCTCGTCCAAAAACAAACAACATTGTGCAATAATCCAATAATGTTCATTCCTGCTAGCTTTTTTCCTCTCCTTAGCTTCAATCAACTGTATTGCTTCATATAATTTTTGTGGATCACAATCCCTAAAAAGAACATATAACAATTCATCTGTATTCAAACCATTTGCTATATTAAGAGCTTTCCCAGCCATTGGAAGAAGTACAATCTCCCATATTATTCCGTCGACAAAGGAAGAACCATCGTATATATGAAAGATCACCCACCCCATAATCCATATGCTAACTAAAATATATAATCCTATTATCCAATAATGCCTTCGCAAATGACGCTCTGCCACTTCTTTCGCAGTGCATTCATGATATATACTATATTCCTTCAACTATATCTCTCCTTGTCTCATCACTTTTCATTCTCAAAACACAAACTACAATAATATAAACCGCAGACTTTCCTGTATTATAAAACAGAGTTGCCATTGAAACAACAGCAACTCTATTATATAAACATTCTTTATTGTGCCAAACGAATTCTTTGTAGTGTTGCCTACAAAATTAGTTCTTTACCACACCAAGGTCAACCTTCTCGCCGTTAATGCTCCAGTTCTTGGTATAACCAGAAACCGCACCGTACTCGATTGCAGTTGCAAGCACATCACCAAAGATGGTCTCCTCGTTGCGCTTCATAATCTCTGCCACCTTGTCATTGTTCGCAACAGAAATAGTAATCTTATCCATTACCTCAAAGCCTGCTTCCTTACGCATCGTCTGAACCTTAGAAATGATTTCACGAACAAATCCTTCTTCTAACAGCTCCTCTGTCAAGTTGATATCAAGTACCACGGTAACAACTGCATCTGCCTCTGTTACATATTCATCAGACTTCGCAAGCTCGATTAACAAATCTTCTTCTGCCAGTACAATTTCTGTACCGTCTACATCAAACTTCAAAGCACCCTCAGCCTTTAAGGTCTTCATTGCCTCACTACCGTTGACATTAGAAAGATACTCGCGGATACCATTTAACTGCTTACCATACTTAGGTCCAACCGTCTTTAACTGTGGCTTGAAGCTGTATGAACTGAATTCAGATACATCATCCTTAAAGATTACAGCTTTTACATTTAACTCGTCAGCAATGATTTCCTTATAGAAATCAGAAAGCTCCTTCTCAGCTTTTACATACATATTGCCGATTGGCTGACGGTTCTTAATGTTCGCACTGTTACGGGCAGCACGGCCAAGTACAACAATCTTAAGTACCTCATCCATGTCTGCCTCAAGCTCCTTATCCACCATCTTCGCATCGTACTCTGGGAAGTCACAAAGGTGAATACTCTTAGGAGCACTCTTATCTACATTCATCACTAAGTTCTGGTAAATGTCTTCTGTCATAAATGGAATCATAGGCGCAGCAACCTTACAAATGGTTACCAATGCAGTATAAAGAGTCATGTAAGCATTAATCTTATCCTGCTCCATTCCCTTTGCCCAGAAACGCTCACGAGAACGACGTACATACCAGTTACTCATATCATCCACGAACTCACTCATGGCTCTTGCAGCCTCAGGAATTCTATAATTGCCAAGATTATCATCTACAGCCTTTACCACAGTATTTAACTTGGAAAGCAACCATTTATCCATAACTGGCAACTTATCGTAATCCAATGTGTAGTCTGCCGGATTGAAGTTGTCAATATTTGCATAGAGTACATAGAACGCATAGGTGTTCCAAAGTGTACCCATGAATTTACGCTGACCTTCCACAACTGCATCCTCATGGAAACGGTTTGGTAGCCATGGAGCAGAGTTGGTGTAGAAGTACC
>CAYTOQ010000010.1:0-36314 GCA_964439445.1 uncultured Clostridium sp.
CTTCTGAGTGGGAGACAAAGGCTAAGGATCTTGCAGGACGTTTCGTTAAGAACTTTGCTAAGTATGAAGGTAACGAAGCTGGTAAGGCATTAGTAAGTGCTGGTCCACAGTTATAATTGTTGTTGATATGAATATATCAGAGCGATGTGAAAATTAATTCACATCGCTCTTTTTTTGGCTCTTTGTCAAGAGTGGGGGTAAAACCCGTTAATAGCAGGTGAAAATGAAAAGAGTTTCTGACGTTTTTCTTAAGAAATCGCAAATTTATAGACTATGAATTTTTGATATGCTATACTTTCATTTGTGAAAAGGATGTGTAATATGTTCTCAATAACATAAGATTAAATGAACAAGGAGAAAAGCATATGGATAAAAAACATTTAAGAAAACCTATCGCAATTATGATGATTGCAACTATGCTATTATCTATGGCCGGATGTAGCAAGGGAGATACAAAAGGGGGAAATGAAGAAACACAAGATACCAGTGAAATGGTATATCAGGCTAGTGATTTTGAGGTAGAAGGAATACAGGGCGATATTGGCAGTTTTTTCGTTCAAAATGATAGAATTTATATTAATACATATGAATGGATAGAAGGAGAAAGTGCGACAGAAGAAGAGGCTGGCGAAGAGGAAAGCACAACGGAAGAAGAAGCTAGTGAAGAGGATGGCACAACGGAAGAGGAAGTTGGCGAAGAGGATGGCACAACGGAAGAGGAAGTTGGCGAAGAGGAAAGCACAACCGAGGAGGAATTATCTGAGGATGAAGAAATTCTAGACGAGGTTGAAATAGATGGAACATTGATTGAACGATTGTATTCTATGAATATAGATGGAAGTGATTTAAAAGAGATACCGATGCCAGGATTTGAAGAAAATCAATGGATGCAATCTATTATGGTTGGACAGGATGGAACTATAATGTTCTTGTTGAATTCCTATAATGAAAAGACAGAGAAATCTACTTACTTTTTATTAAAAATAGATGAGCAGGGAAACGAAATCTTAAATGAGGATATTACAAAGCTTCTTAGCCTGTCAGAAGATAGTTATATGAGTGGTATGATATTAGATAGCAAGGGCAGGGTTGTAATTGCGATAGATCAATCTGTCTATATTATTGCAGAAGATTTGAAGTCTACAGAAGAAGTAAAGGCTGAATCCTATATTGAGGGTATGACCATGACAAAGGATGGACAGATTGTCTGCGGCATAACAACATTTGATGGTGAAACGGGAGGAGCCCAGGTTCAGGTATTAGATGTAGATAACAAAAAATGGGGTGAGACCTACAAGCTCGATTTGCAATATTTTTCTAGTTCAGAATCCTTGATGAGAGGTGTAGAATACGATTTTTATTATAAGGACGATTCGGGAATATATGGATATGATATTGCGGAAGGAAAATCGAAAAAGCTTTTAGATTTTGTGGCATCAAATATTATTTCAGAAAACAGTTGGGGAATTACTCCGATTGCAAAGGATACATTTATTGGAACAGTATATGATGAGACGTCTTCAAAGATAGTTAAGTATAATAAAGTAGATGCATCTACTCTTGAAAATAAGACAGTTATTACATTTGGCGCAATGTGGGTGGATGATTCAATTAAGAAACAGGCAATCGAATTTAACAAGAATAGTAAAGAGTATCGAATCGAGTTTAAAGATTATTCCACTGAGGAAGATCCTATTACAAAGATGAATGCAGATATTGTTGCAGGGAATATCCCGGATATTATATCATTGAGCTCGTTACCATATGAGCAGTATATTTCAAAAGGAATGTTGGAGGATTTGACTCCTTATTTTGAGAAAGATGAAGATTTAAATACAGATGATATGATAGATTCTGTGTATGAAGCAATGCAGATAGATGGTAAGCTTTATTACATTTCACCAAGCTTTGGTATCTCTACAATTGTAGCAAGAACAAAAGATGTTGGAACAGGTAGTGGTTGGACGTTTGATGACATGAAAGCTGTATTGGACGAGAAAGGTGATACAGCAAGACCATTTTATTCTCAAAACAAATCAGAAATGTTGTATTCATTTTTAGGAAATGGATTAAATGATTTTGTCGACTGGCAGACAGGTGAATGTAGTTTTGACAGTCAGGATTTCAAAGACATTTTAGAGATTTGTAATAAGGGAACGAATGAAGAGACGGATTATAGCGAGGATTCACCTAGCATGCCATCTTTGGTTCAAGATGGAAAGATACTTTTTGTGGAAGGATGGGTTTCTCCAGAAGAGGTACAGCTTTATAAAAAGATGTTTGGGGAAGATATCACCTATATTGGATATCCTAATAAGGAAAAACAGGGTTCTTATTTCCAATTTGATAGCCAGATTGCCATCTATGCCAAGTCAGAGGTAAAGGAAGGCGCATGGGAATTCATCCGTAGCTTTATGACAAAGGAGTATCAAGGAAATAATATGAATATATATAATACTCCAACCAGACAGGATTGTTTTGATATGATGGTAAAGGCAAAGACTGCTACAAAGGAGTATACAGATGAATTAGGACAAGAAGTGTATCCATTGCAATCTTCATGGGGATGGGATGATTTGGATGTAGAGATTACTCCATTATCTGATGAGGAGATGGATATGTATATTAATCTTGTAAATAATACGAATAAGACTGGCACTAGTGATGATGCCATGATGGAGATTATACAGGAAGAGTCAAAGGCATATTTTGCTGGAGAAAAGAGCTTAGATGAAACAGTAGAGATTATTCAAAATCGTATTAAAACATATGTAAATGAAAATCGTTAGATAAAAAGGCAGGAGGCATATAAGCATGCCGAAAAAACAAGTGTCAGAAGAGAAAATTACATATAAGAAAACAAAGTTAAGTAAAAAAGATCAAAAAAACGCAGCATTATATTTAGCGCCCAGTTTACTGGGCGTATTGCTGTTTTTTCTGATTCCTTTTTGTGTTATTATTTTTTATTCAATGATAGACAATCCCATTAATGGTGAATTCGTGTTTCTTGACAATTTTATAAACATTATACAGAATTCGTCATTTCAACAGGCAGCAAAAAATACAGCAACCTTTTCTCTTGTAGCAGTGCCACTGGCGGTTATATTATCATTGGCAATGGCAATTTTGTTGGAGCAGAATATTCCAATGAGGAGTCAATTTCGAACCTTCTTTCTAAGCCCAATGATGGTCCCTGTTGCATCCATTGTATTAATCTGGCAAGTACTGTTTGATTATCATGGTGTAATTAATGAATGGATAGGAATTTTTGGACTTGAGCCGGTTGACTGGTTTAAGTCTTCCGGAAGTCAGATAGTTATAGTTATATTATTTTTGTGGAAAAATCTAGGATATAATATGATATTGTTTATGGCAGCTTTAAATGCGATACCAAAGGATGTGCTAGAGGTTGCGACTTTAGATAGTGCATCACCATTTCAGATTTTCTGGTACATAAAGCTAAGGTATCTTTCGCCAACTATATTGTTCGTCGCGATTTTGTCTTTGATTAATTCCTTTAAGGTGTTCCGAGAGGTCTATTTGCTGACCGGTGATTATCCTTATGACACGCTATATATGTTACAGCATTTTATGAATAATACATTTCGGTCATTGGATTATCAAAAACTGTCTGCTGGAGCAATTATAATGGCATTAGTAATGGTAGTGGTAATTGGTATTTTGTTCTTTGTAGAGAACAAATTTGGAAAGGATGTGGAAGGATAATGAAATCTCGAAAGAATGTTTTCAAAAAGATTTTGTTAACGTTTGTGGCATCTGTTTTTGCAATATCCTTTCTGTTGCCCACTATCTTGACTATAGCAAATTCTTTTATGTCTGAGCAGGAAATCAATACGAATTATGGAGTTGTTTTTAACCAATATCAGGAAACAGAGTATGGACAGCGGAATACAGATTATGTTTCAGAAAAGGTAAATTTGAAATTCATTCCGGATATGGTAGATTTGTCTCAATATTCTACTGTATTGTTAAAAAGCCCTGAGTATCTAATGAAGTTTTGGAATTCCGTAATATTAGTGGTTCCGATTGTAATATTTCAAATTGTAATTGCACTGGGTGCGGCATATAGCTTTACTAGATTTAGAGGAAGACTAAGAGAAATAATATTTTTCTTGTATGTGGCGTTAATGTTAATGCCATTTCAGGTTACATTGGTTCCAAACTATCTAGTGGCAGATTGGCTTAATATCTTAGATACAAGGTGGTCAATTCTTTTACCAGGATTTTTTGCACCATTTAGTGTGTATCTTTTGACAAAATTCATGCGCAGAATTCCGAATTCCTTAATTGAGGCAGCGAAGCTGGATGGTGCGAATGAATGGCAGATTTTTACTCAGATATGCATACCTCTTTGTAAAGGAGCAATTGCTTCTGTAGCAATATTAGTTTTTATCGATTACTGGAACATGGTGGAACAGCCACTTATTATGTTATCGGATGTTGACAAGCATCCATTATCAGTATTCTTATCGCAGATTAATACAGGAGAAGTAGGAATTGCTTTTGCTATAGCAACCATTTATATGGTTCCAACAATATTAATATTCCTATATGGAGAAGAATATCTGGTAGATGGAATTTCGTATTCAGGAAGTGTGAAGGGATAGGAGGAAGAAGATGGAACAAGATACAAAACGTAAAAAAAATATAAAAAAGATAGCTGGGGTTTTCTTAATTACAATGTTGATATTAACATTCTTCTCCAATACCATTATGAATTATTCCCTGCCAGAAGTGGCAACAGAGGTAGTAACAGGTGGTACAGTTTCGAATAAAGTAAGAGGACAGGGAACGGTTGAAACGAATTCAGATTATGAAGTTATGGTAAGTGGAACCAGAGTTATTAAGGAAGTAAAGGTTGAAGTTGGAGATACTGTTGAAAAAGGACAGGTGTTGTTTACATTTGAGGAAGGCGAAAATACCGAATTAAATGAAGCACAAGAGACTTTGGACGAAATGGAATTGGCATATGCCAAATCTTTGTTGAAGTCAACACCGGACTATACCAGTGATAATATGGATATAAAAGCAGCAAAAGAAGAGCTAAATGCTGCAATCAAAGCAAAAGAAAAAGCATCTAAGAATAATAAAGAGTTAAAAAAGGCAAAAAAGGAAGCGACTCAGGCAAAAAAAGATGTTGATACACAGCAAGCAAAGGTAGATGCGATACAAGAAAAAATAGATGCATATGGTGAAGTGGGTGACTATGATACTGCAAAAGCGCAGGTTGAAGCTAGTAAGAGAGAGTTGGCATCTTTGAAAACACAATTGGCTGATTTAGAAGAGGATTTGAAAGATGCAAAAAAAGCAGGAGATGAAACCAAGGATTTAGAACGTAGTATTCGTGACAAAAAACTAGAAATCAGCAACAAAGAGTTGGATTTGGCAGCAGAAGAACAGTTAGCTAGTACTTTAAAAACAACTACATCCACATATAAACAGTTAAAAGCGGAATTGGAAACAGAAAGTAAAAGCTTAGAAGGTTTTCAGAAAATCTTAACCGAGAAAAATGCAAAAGTAGAGGAGCTGAGTTCAGCATTATCTTTAGCAGATGCAAAGGCTGCTGTGGAGGAAAAGGAGAAGGCTTTGTCACAGATGTTGCTTGCCCTAAATCAGAAAAAGGAAGAGGATGGACTAAGTCAACAGGCTGACAATCTAGATATGCAGGATGCACAGAAGAAAATAGAAAAGCAAAGGGAAATAGTAGAGAAGTTAGAAAACAGTAACGATTTAAAAGAGATAAAAGCAACGGATGCCGGAACAATTTCTCAGATAGATTATAAAGCTGGGGACAGTGTAACATCTGATGCACCTCTTGCTAAGATTCAGTTATCGGATAGTGGATATATTGTAAAAATAACAACAACAAGAAATCAGAGCAAGTTAATTAAGGTTGGAGATGAGGCTACCGTAGAGAATGTATGGGATGAGGATTTGACAGCCGCTGTAAAAAGTATTAAGGCGGATCCGGATAATCCTAATCAAAATGTAGTAGTTTCATTTGAAGTAAAAGGAAATGTTGATGTGGGACAAAACTTGTCGTTGTCAGTGGGAGATAAGAGCAATCGCTACGATGCGGTGGTTCCTAACAGTGCAATAAAAGAGGATAGTAACGGTAAGTTTGTTCTTATTGTTACAGTTAAGGGAACACCACTTGGAAATCGATATAAGGTAAAACGTGTGGATGTGGAAGTTTTAGCTACAGATGATACCACATCAGGCGTAAGTGGTGGTTTATATGAATATGATAACGTTGTGACAAATTCGTCAGAACCTTTAGAAGAAGGAATGCAGGTTAGACTAGTAGAGTAGGTGGAAATATATATGAAGAATGTTACAAAAAATCTGAATAAAAAACAGTTAATTCTTCTATTTCTCAATATTGTTCTTGTTCTTGCGTTTATTGTGGTTAATGCGTTTGCGCACAGCTCTGTAAAGAAATTATTTTCCCAGCAGGAGGCAAAGCGATGGGAAGGAAAAAACAATTCCTATGCCCAAGTGAGTGCATTTTGTTCTCCAGAAAGACAGATGCAGGAAACGGATATTTTAAATATTCGAAGTGCAATACAGCAAACATTATCCAGGGATGCATTAAATGAAACCAATGGGAATGCAAGAGTATGGATTGACGCGTATAGTGGAGAGTGTAAGGCAGAAGTCCGTAGGGATAACAAAACTCTTAGTGTTACTGCGGTTGGAGTTGGAGGGGAGTTTTTCCAGTTTCATCCGTCTTTATTGCTCTCTGGGGGATACATCTCTGAAGAAGATACGAATCATGATAGAGTAGTAATTGACCAAGGACTGGCGTGGGCAATGTTTGGTTCAAATGATGTTGTAGGAATGCAACTATGGATGGGAAACAGTATCTATGTCGTAGCAGGAGTAATTAAGGTTGAGGAGGATGATTTGACACAGGTAGCATACGGAAATGTCAATCGTATTTATGTGCCGTATGATCAGCTAAAGAATCAACAGGAGAATTTAATGATTACCTGTTATGAGGCTGTTATACCGAATCCAATATCTAATTATGCTGCTAATACTTTAAAGGAAGCATGTGGAATAGAATTACAGGCTGAGCAGGAAAATCAGGATAATGAGAATCCTCTAAATTTTGACAACATTGAAGTGATTGAGAATAGCAATCGTTTTGATGAGATTACTTTGTTAGGTAAGATAGAAGGTCTAAGGTTACATACTATGCGAGCCAATAGTATCGTTTATCCTTATTGGGAAAATGTTGCAAGAGTGGTAGAGGAACAACAGATACGTTTGCTTATCATTAAAATTATATTATTGATTATTCCTTGTTTGAGTTTGATTTGCTGGTTATACAATCTATGGATACACAAATCCTGGACGATACGAGATAGGATGGTTTGGATAATAGAAAAGTTTCGAGAAAAACAAGAATTGGATGAAAAAGAATCAAGCTTGGAAATCAATGATTTGGAGTGTGACGAATCAGAGGAAACGGATTCGGAACCTGCTCTGTTGGCTGTTACTACGGAAGATATATTTAATGTTTGATTACATTTAAAAAGGCGGAAATGGAATAAAAATTCATTTCCGCCTTCTTTTGTACATGATAATCCAAGTAGACAGATATATGCATTAAAAGTTATTATTGCAATACATATTTTTTTAGAGTTTCAAAATCAGAGGGTCCCACATCTAACAATCTCTTATGAAATTCCTTTTCTGAATAATTTTCCAGTTCCTGACGCTGATACGCATCCTTTATATCTAAAATCTCCAGATAACCAATAAAATAGCTTAAGTAATTAGCAGGAGCTTCCACTACATAGGAATAGACATCCTGTGCGTAATAGCTGTTAAACCCATTTTCTTCAAAATAATCTTGAGTATCCTGCAAGGTCCATCCCTCATAATTGACACCCATATCGATGCGGGAGCAAAGGGCGAGATTAATAATAGTATCTGCTTGATAGAGTTCGCATAACGATTCCATTCCGGAAGGATATGTCAAGTAGTCTAGCGAATCAATCTCCACGTAGGTAGCCCACCCTTCCACGTAACCAAGGTAGTCTAAGAGATGCCGAATTGGTATCGAATTATGCTCACAAAAGTAGACAGTCTGATACAGGTGTCCTGGGAATCCCTCGTGGGCAAGGGTAGGGAACAGATTACCATTTTCTTCGTTGGTAAAGAGTGGATTAATATAAATGGTGTTATTTTTGTAGTCATCAATAGCTGGTATCATATAAAATGCGGGATTCAAGGAGCTGGCAAGGCTGTCGGATACAGTTTTTATTTCATAAGTAGGTGTTTGTGACAGAGCAGGATAATCCTCTCGTATCATCAGGGATAGATTATCCAGAATTGCTTCGGGAGATTCGTAGTAGGTTTCTAAAGGATGCTCGCAGTAATAGTAGTAGGTTTCCTGGTCGGTGAGGGCAACATTTAGAACGGTGCCAAGGGCATTGTCTAGCGCTAAGTCTGTCATAGTAATTAATTCATCAACAGAGCGTTTGGAACCAGTGGAATAGGCGGTAAGAGCTTCGTAATACTCCTTTCCTTTTGGCAAAGTACAGATTCCGTAGGACGTGGTTTCCTCTAACATAGATAAAAGATTGGTGGTATCTATGTCGGTACTCTCCGTTTTATTATTGGTAGCAGACAGACAAGCTTCTAGATATGTAAGAATATCCTCATAGGCAGGAATCACATATTTTTTTACTAATTTTTGATTGGTTTCTATGTAATTTTTCTTTTCTTTTTCAGAGATAGTGTCTATTTTTGCAATTCGCTCGTTGAAGGTTTCTAGAAAGCTGTTGTCACCATTTTGAAAACCCTCTAGCATGGTTTTGGTGCTATTTAAGGAAGCTACTGATATAAATGTTGGGGTGGAATATCCCAGCTCATTACGATATTTTTCATAGGAAATGATATCCTCAAAATAATCTGGAATCTGGGGTAAAAGTTGCAGATAGGTGTCTACATCGCTTTTGTCCTGAAGAGGATATTCTCCGAGGGTGACAGGGAGATTTGCCGGAATACCGGAGGAACTGCCTAGTAAGCTTTCATAGAAGGGGAATTGGTCCAATGCTGTGCTTGTTTCCAGGTAGTCTGTTAGCAGAGTATGAGCTAGCTGTTCCTCACTTGTCATATCAGAAGTGGAATAATGTGATAAGCAATCCTGAACCAGTTGTGTGGTGGTCTTATTCTTGTTTTGGCTGTCCGAGAGATATTCGGAAAAAGAAAAGGTGGTAAGTTTTGGCTCGAGAACAGGGATGTTCCAATTTTCAGGTTCATTTACTGTGTAAGCGGTGGTGATGGAGTCAGAGGTTACCTCGTACTTAAAAAAAGCATCAGCAAAATCGTTAAAGGTATTTGCATTCGTCATGTCCTCTAGAAGCTTTGCGCGATAGCTCGTGGTTTCTGCCGGGGTAATAAAGAAGGAAAAATACACAAGTGTGAGAATGAGAAGGACACCAATCACACAACCTAAGCAGAGGAAAATAGACCTATGGGATTTGCCACCATTTTCTGTATGTATGTCGGAAAATTTGAAAATCATAGGTGCTCCCGAAATGAATATTGCTATATCTTATGAGACAGAATAGAGGATTATGTTAAAATTTGCCTTTATACAAAAGGAAATTTGCATAAATGTGTAAATTTGTTATAATTTCATATAGGATAGTGATTTACATTTTTTCTAGAGTTTACTATCATTAGGGTAGTAGATGGAACGAGAAAGGAAAAACAACCGCTGAGGGGTAGCGGTAGATATAGAGATGTTATAATATAGAAGGATGAAGGAGGTTTGCAGGATGAGTTTTTCAAAGGATTTTATATGGGGAGCTGCAGCAGCATCGTATCAGATTGAGGGAGCCTACAATGAGGACGGAAAAGGCTTAAGTATCTGGGATGTGTATACCGAGTACAAAGGAAACGTAAAATATAACGAAAGTGGAAAGGTTGCTTGTGATCATTACCACAGAATGAAGGAAGATGTGGCAATGATGAAGGAGATGGGTCTTAAAGCATATCGTTTTTCTATTAGCTGGCCAAGAGTGATTCCAAATGGTGTCGGCGCAGTAAATGAAAAGGGACTTCAGTTTTATTCTGATTTGGTGGACGAGCTACTGAAGAATGAAATTGAACCAGTTGTGACATTATATCATTGGGACTATCCTTATGAGCTGCACAAGAAGGGTGCATGGATGAATAAGGAGAGCTCAGAATGGTTTTTGAATTATACGAAGGTTATCGTGGATGCACTTTCTGACAGAGTACAGTATTGGGTGACTTTGAATGAGCCACAGTGTTTCATTGGGTGTGGATTTTATGTCGGTTCCCATGCGCCATTTGAAAAGACACAGCCAAGAGATTTACTTACTATGGGACATAATGCTCTTTTGGCACATGGTAAAGCAACACGTTATATTCGTAATCATGCGAAGAAGAATCCAATGATTGGTTTTAGTCCGATTGGTCCTTCGTTTATTCCGGACAATAATAGTACAGAGGCGATTGAGGAAGCAAAGAAAAAGACCTTTTCTACACATGGCGAAGGATTTGTGTTTAGTCTAAGCTATTGGTCTGATCCAATCTTTCTAGGACACTATCCACAGGAGCTGTATGACGATTATGGACAGTGGGTGCCAGAGTTTACGGAGGAAGAATGGGCACTTGTGACAGAGCCGTTGGATTATTATGGAACCAACATTTACTATTCTGAGGCAGATAGAAAAGTGGAAGGATATCCGGAAAACTGGTATCAGGGAAGAGCCCATAGCTATGTCGGCTGGCCGTTGGCGCCAGAGGTAATGTACTGGTCTTCTACGTTTTTATATGAGAGATACGGAAAGCCAATCTTTATCACAGAGAATGGGTTTGCAGAGCATGACTGGGTGTGCTTAGATGGAAAGGTACACGACAGCTATCGTATCGATTATACGCACCGCTACCTGAAGGAATTCATGAGAGCGGGCGAAGAAGGAGTTCCACTAATGGGATATTTGCACTGGTCTGTAATGGATAACTTCGAGTGGTCGTTAGGCTATGACCCACGATTCGGACTTGTGTATGTGAATTATCAGACACAGGAGCGTATTATGAAGGACTCTGCGTATTGGTATAAGAGTGTGATTGAGAGTAACGGAGAGAATCTGTAAAATATGCACAAATGATATCGTATAGTTTGTCAATCTTGACAGAGTGGCAAAAGTTTCCTATAATGGAACTTAGCCAAAAATAGAATGAGCGATGAAGAGAAGAGTAGATTTGGAAAGTTTTTAACAGAGAACCTGATAAGCTGAGAACGGGGAAAGACGGAACAGATTGAAGATGGTCTTGGAGCTTCTTTTGTGAGGACAGAATATCATTTGTACTAAGCAGAAGACGGGAGCACCCGTTATAGTGTAAGCTGAAAAGTTCAGCTAGTAAGGTCAGCATAGTAATATGCAGATGAATTAAAGTGGTACCGTGAGAAGAACAAGCTCGCCTTTAAGATTTTTTAAAGGCGGGCTTTTTTACTTTATAGGAAATTTCGTTGAAATTGTCCTATAAAGTAAAAAACGCTCCGCGAGGATGCGCAGCTCGCGGAAAAGAAGTTTGTCCTTTGGACACCGCTCGCGCGCGAAGAGTTTGCAAGCAAACTCTTTGTTCTTTTAAACGGACTAATGTGATGAAAGTCGATTGCTGCGTGCAAAGCACTTTCGCAATCGCACACTTTCTTCGCATTCCGACCTAACGGTCTACATGCTCATGTCGTTTAGTCTGTCAAATGTCTGCACCTCTTGGCAAGCAAGCTTGCTCGAGGCACAGCCGCTTGACAGAACTTTCATCAACAGGATATAAGGAGGAAAACAAAATGGCAAAAAAACCGTATTACATTACGACAGCGATTGCCTACACATCAGGCAAACCACACATTGGTAATACCTATGAAATCGTACTTGCAGACAGTATCGCAAGATATAAGAGATTTGTAGGTTATGATGTTCGTTTCCAGACAGGAACAGACGAGCATGGACAGAAAATTGAGGAAAAGGCAGCAGAGGCTGGTGTGACACCAAAGGAATTTGTTGACCAGACAGCAGGAGAAATCAAACGTATCTGGGATTTGATGAACACCTCATATGACAAGTTCATCCGTACAACGGACGAGGAGCATGAGAAGCAGGTACAGAAGATTTTCAAGAAGCTATACGATAAGGGTGACATTTATAAGGGCGAGTACGAGGGTATGTATTGTACTCCATGTGAATCATTCTTCACAGAGATGCAGCTAGTAGAGGGTAAATGTCCAGATTGTGGTAGAGAGGTAAAGCCTGCGAAGGAAGAAGCATATTTCTTCAAGATGAGCAAATATCAGGATAAGCTGATTGATTATATTCAAAAGAATCCAGAATTTATTCAGCCTGAGTCCCGTAAAAATGAGATGATGAATAACTTTTTGTTACCAGGACTTCAGGATTTGTGTGTATCCCGTACTTCATTTAAGTGGGGTATTCCAGTAGACTTTGATCCAAAGCATGTAATCTATGTATGGATTGATGCCCTTACCAACTACATTACCGGTTTGGGCTTTGATGCAGATGGAAGACATGACCGTTTGTATCAGAAATATTGGCCATGTGATTTGCATTTGATTGGTAAGGATATTTTGCGCTTCCACACCATTTACTGGCCGATTATGTTGATGGCATTGGATTTACCACTTCCAAAGCAGGTATTTGGCCATCCATGGTTGATCCAGAGTGATGGAAAGATGAGTAAGTCGAGAGGAAATGTAATCTATGCAGATGACTTAGTGGAGTTATTTGGCGTGGATGCAGTACGTTACTTTGTGCTTCACGAGATGCCATTTGAAAATGATGGTGTCATTTCCTGGGAGTTAATGGTAGAGAGATTAAACTCTGACCTTGCCAACACACTTGGTAACCTTGTAAACCGTACCATCTCTATGTCTAATAAATATTTTGACGGTGAGGTATGCAACAAGAAGGTAAATGAGGACGTTGACAAAGAGTTAATGGATTATGCGTTAGAGACAAGAATTCGTGTATCTAAGGCAATGGATAAATTGCGTGTTGCGGATGCAATGACAGAAATCTTTAACTTATTCAAGCGTTGTAACAAGTACATTGACGAGACAATGCCATGGGCGCTTGCAAAGGAGGAGGACAAGCAGGACAGACTTGCAACGGTTCTCTATAACTTGGTAGAAAGTATTATTATCGGTGCAACCTTGCTCGAGCCATATATGCCTGAGACTTCAGAGAAGATTCTTGCGCAACTGAATGCTCCGCAGCGCAAGGTGAACGACTTGGTTCGCTTTGGTGGGTATAAGTCAGGCACCAAGGTAACCGATTCTCCGGAAATCCTATTTGCAAGATTGGATTTGGAAGAGGTTATGGCAAAGGTAGCTGAAATGATGCCAGAGCCAGAACCGGAACCAGAACCAGTGGATGAGAATCCTGGAATTGATATTGAGAAGAAAGAAGAAATTTCAATCGAAGACTTTTCTAAGGTACAGCTTCAGGTAGGTGAGGTTATCGCTTGTGAAGAGGTTCCTAAGTCAAAGAAATTACTTTGTTCTAAGGTTAAGATTGGCAGCGAGGTAAGACAGATTGTATCGGGAATCAAGGCTCACTACTCACCAGAGGATATGGTAGGTAAGAAGGTTGTAGTGGTTACCAACTTAAAGCCTGCTAAGCTTGCCGGTGTCGAGTCTCAGGGTATGATTCTTTGTGCAGAGGATGCAGAGGGTAATCTTTCGCTTGTGACAACAGAAAAGGAAGTTCCACACGGAGCAGAGATAAGATAATAAGTGATGGAAATCACAGAATAATGTAGAACATTAAACTCCTATAATTAAGGTAATACTTGATTATAGGAGTTTTTAGGTTATAGCATTTGGTGCATTTAAAAAAATACTTTAATATATATTGTAGAAAAATATTCATTTTTAATTCTGAAAAGGTAGTAAAAATATGCATTTTTGAATAGATTTACTCCAAAAAATATGCATTTTTGGATGAATTAGGTCTAAAAAATATGCAAAGCAAGAATAAAAAGACCTTAAAAATATGCATTTTTATTGACTGTTTTGATTACACTATGATAATATCAAGGAAATAAAGGAAAGGAGAGCCAATATGCTAAGAAGAAAATTTTATGATAAATTGCTAGAATGGAAACGTTCGAAGAAAAAAGAATGTTTGTTAGTAAAAGGTGCTCGCCAGATTGGAAAAACCTATATTATTGATTATTTTGGAAAAGAAAACTATAGTAGTTACATTTATATTAACTTTATAGAATCTCCACAACTCACAAAAATTTTTGATGGCGAATTGTCAGCAGAAGAAATATATAAACAAATTACATTGAATCTTCCAGAATGTCGCTTTGTGAATAAGGATACACTAATCTTTTTAGATGAAATACAAAAATGTCCCAATGCTAGGACAGCATTAAAATTTTTGGCAATGGATGAGAGGTATGATGTGATTGCATCGGGTTCTCTTCTAGGCATTAGTTATAAAGAAGTCTCTTCTATTCCTGTAGGGTATGAAACGCAAATGACAATGTATTCACTTGATTTTGAAGAGTATTTGTGGGCAGTTGGTTATCAAGAAGATGCAATAGGATTGTTAAAAGGATATTTTGATAAAAAGGAAAAAGTTCCAGAATTAGTACATGATACTATGATGAAGCATTTAAGAGAGTATATTACCATTGGAGGAATGCCGGCGGTAGTAAATTGCTTTGTAGAGACTAAGCATTTTGGAGAAGTATATTCCGAGCAACAGAAAATATTAGATAGTTACATGGAGGATATTTCTAATTATGCAGCTAATACAGAAAAACCAAAGGTTAAAAACTGTTATCTTTCTATTCCTAAGCAGTTGGCAAAAGAGAATAAAAAATTTCAGTTCTCTGTTGTGGAAAAGAAAACATCTGCACGAAAATATGAAAATAGTATAGAGTGGTTGAGAGATTCTAATTTGGCACAGCTTTGTTATAATGTTTCTACTACGATGTTTCCGTTAAATGCATACGAAAAACAAGATCAGTATAAGTTATATTTATCAGATATTGGATTATTAGTTGCAATGTATGGATTTGATATGAAAAAGGCAATTATTGAGGATAGTTTGACCGGTCCGGTAAAAGGTGGTATATATGAAAATCTGATTGCGGATATGCTTGTAAAACGAGGATATGGTCTGAATTATTATAGAAGCCAAAATGGTTCCGTTGAAATTGAATTTCTGGTTACAAAGGATGCACAAATCATACCTATTGAGGTCAAGGCAAGTAATGGTTCAACACGTTCTTTGAATGAAATGTTAGAAAAGGATGAAATACCATATGGATATAAATTAATATCAGGGAATGTAGGAGTAAATGACAAGAAAATCGTGTTACCATTATATATGGCAATGTTTTTATAGGAGGGCGTATCGGATGAAAAGTGTATAATAGTGTGGCAGCAATCTTCAAAGGATTAGAAGCTGTTTTGTCGGATGAAAATGCAGTACCACGAGAATATAAAAGTTGTATAGAAAAAATGATAAACGAAAGGGTGAAGTATATTGAGAAAATTTTTGATTAAAGATGATAATGCTATTTCTCCCAATAATGAATATGCGATTCTTTCTTATGATGAATTTCCGTTGTTAGTCTACACAAGCGGACGATGTTGTATGGATGACTTCTATCTAGAGGAGATACAATGAATATATTGAAAAGGTTTCTTGTTGGAATAATACTGTGCCTGTGTCTGGTAGGTTGTAGTGGTGATATGTCAAGCTCTTCTGATGTAAGACGTCAGTCGCAGGAATTGTTGAAACAGCAAGAGCAAGAGGACTTAGAGGACAACATAGAGACATCAGATGGATTGAGCGGCGAGGAAGCGCCTACATTTGAGTCTGGAGCAAATAATAAAGCAAATGATACATTGTCGGACGTTGATGAAACCCTAGAGGTTCACTACATAGATGTTGGTCAGGGTGACGCAATCCTCATTAAGCAGGGTGAAAGTTCTATGCTGATTGATGCGGGAAATAATGACAAAGGTACAACGGTGTGGTCCTATCTGGTGAATCAGAATGTGGATACTTTGGATTATGCGATTGCTACCCATCCGGATGCAGATCATATCGGCGGTATGGATGTAGTGCTCTATAAGTTGGATTGTAACGAGGTTCTTATGCCAGCCTGTGAGCATGATACGGAAACCTATGAGGAGTTGATTCGTACCATTGGGCAGCGGGAGCAAACCGTCATAGTTCCGAAATTGGGAGAGACCTATTTCCTTGGAGAAGCGCAGTTTCAGATATTAACCGATACAGAGAAAAATTATGGAGATAATAAAAATGACTATTCTGTAGCGATTCGTCTTACATTTGGTGAGGCCTCATTTTTGTTTACCGGTGATGCGGAAATGGATGCCGAGCAGGATATGTTGGGTAGTGGTCTAGTCTTGACATCGGATGTATTCAAGGTGGCACATCACGGTGCTAATCGGGCGAATACGCAGGAGTTTTTAACTGCGGTTAATCCGACTTATGCTATAATAAGCTGTGGTGAGGGGAATTCCTATGGGCATCCAAGAGCGGAGCTTCTTAACAATCTCCGAAGTATGGGGGTTCAGGTCTTCCGTACCGATGAGCAGGGAAGTATTGTGGCAACCTCAGATGGAACAAGCATAACATTTAACTGTAGTCCGTCTACAACGTGGCAGGCTGGTGAGCCGACGGGCAGTGGAGAGAATGTGTCGATGGAAGATGGGGATAAGGAGACGGCTGATTCGCAGGGAAGTGAAGCTCAGGCAGGACAAGTGTCTACGGAATCATGGAAGTATATTCTCAACATACGTTCCATGAAGATTCATTATCCACATTGCAGTAGTGTAGAGCAAATGTCAGAGAAGAATAAGGGTTATAGCAATTTGTCAAAGGAAGAGCTTGTGGCACAGGGATATGAACCTTGTGGGAATTGTAAGCCGTAATAGATGGGAAAGGGAACCGATATTATGATATACACATTGTGTTTTGAAAAGTATGGTTACAGCTTAAAAATGTTGTAAATGTCTCTAGAATCGGATAGAATAAAATTAATTATGGAGAATGAGAGGTGATTGTATTGGGAAGAACCGTAGCAATTGGAATACAGGATTTTGACAGGGTTATTGAAGAAAATTATTTTTATGTAGATAAGACTCATTTTATCAAGGAATGGTGGGAGAATGGCGATGATGTAACCCTTATTACAAGACCTCGTCGTTTTGGTAAGACATTGAATATAAGTATGTTGAATCGTTTCTTTTCTGTGGAATATGCAGGAATGGGAGAGATTTTTGAAGGACTGTTTATTTGGAAGGAAGAGAAATATAGAGAATTACAAGGAACCTATCCTGTGATTAATCTGTCTTTTGCGGGAGTGAAGGAGATAGATTATGAAATGACCAAATTAAGAATTATTGATATTCTGAAATCATTATTTGAAAGGTTCTCTTTTTTGGAACAAAGTGAAAGATTATCAGAAAATGAAAAAGATTATATAAGAAGAATGCCTAAGGAAATGACAGCATATGATGCTGCTTATTCCTTGCATAGATTATCAGAATATCTTTGTAAACACTATGGAAAAAAAGTTATTATTTTGCTTGATGAATATGATACACCAATGCAGGAGGCCTATGTGAATGGATTTTGGGATGATTTGGTTGCTTTTACTAGGGGTTTGTTTAATGCCACATTTAAAACCAATCCTAATCTTGCAAGAGGTATTATGACTGGAATTACAAGAGTGAGTAGGGAATCTGTGTTTTCAGATTTGAATAATTTGAAGGTGGTAACTACGACCTCTAATGAATATTCAACAGCTTTTGGATTTACGGAAGAGGAAGTGTTTGATGCATTAGATGAATGTGGCTTGAACTCCGAAAAAGAAGGGGTCAAGGAGTGGTATGATGGATTTATTTTTGGAAACCGTGCAGATATTTATAACCCATGGTCAATTTTGAATTTTTTGGATGTTGGAAAATATACAACTTATTGGGCCAATACGAGCTCAAATAAGCTGGTGGGTAAGTTGATCCGTGAAGGTGGCGCAGATGTAAAAAAGGATTTTGAAACATTAATGAAGGGTGGAAACCTATTTTGTCCCATTGATGAGCAGATTGTCTATAATCAGTTGGCGCAGAAGGAATCATCTATCTGGAGCTTGCTTGTAGCCAGTGGTTACTTGAAGGTGCTTGATTATGAAAAAATGAATGAAATGGATACCGATGACAGAGTGCGCTATGAGGTAACTTTAACGAATCGTGAAGTGCGTAAAATGTTTTCTGACATGATAAGTGATTGGTTTAGTCCTGCTGAAAGTGATTATAACTCATTTATCAGGGCAATGCTTATAGGTGATAAAAAAGCTATGAACACATACATGAATCGTGTTGCATTAACCATATTCAGTTATTTTGATATAGGAAATCGTCCAACAAGACAGGAGCCAGAACGTTTTTATCATGGTTTTGTATTAGGGTTAATGGTGGATTTGCAAAGGGAATATACAGTTACATCAAACAGAGAAAGCGGATTTGGCAGATATGATGTTGTGATTGAGCCAAAGAATCCAAACAAGAATCCGGCAGTGATTATTGAGTTTAAGGTTCATGATGATGAAGATGAACAGAATTTGCAAGAAACGGCACAAATAGCTCTTAAGCAGATAGAAGAAAGACAATATGCAGCTTCTCTTGTTGCAAAAGGAATCCCAGAAGATAGGATATATAAGTATGGATTTGCATTTGAGGGGAAAAATGTTTGGATTGAGATGGGATAAATGAAATAGAAATAGGAGTTACTATGGTTTGATTGGTCAAATCATGGTAACTCCTTTTAAATTGGTTTTTCGTATTCGATTATGTCTGAAATAGGGCAATCTAAAATAAAGCACAGTGTATCTAGTGTTTTGGTAGTAATAGCTTCACCTTTTTTGATTCTGTGGAGTGTATTTGCAGACATACCATGCTTAAATATCAGTTCGTATTCTGTCATATTTTTTTTGAATAGAGTTTCATAAAATGGCTTGTATGAAATCAATTGGAGTACCTCTTTTCGTTTTATATAAAAAGAACATAACATACTCAATTTCTTGACTATACTCAATATATTGAGTATAATAATAAAACTAAAGTGAAAGGTTAATTATTTAAAACAAGACAAATGTAATTACCTATATTGTGTACAAGAGATAGAGGAATTAAGGAGGTACAAAATGGCATTTTGTAAGTATTGTGGAAAACGATTAGAGGATGGCGAAGTATGTAATTGTCAAGAAAATAGTACAGAGGAAAAGAAGGGGACGTCGCCGACTGTGGAAACGGCATTGAAGGTGGATGAAAATGTAGATTCCTCTATTCATAAAGGAAATGACACAAAAGAGAAGACAGGTTTGATAGAGGAAGTAAAAGATTACATTATATCGTATTGGAACAATCCGGAAGATACTATTCGTACAAATATGACAAGTGATAGTTGGAGATTAACAATTGTTCATGTGTTGATTCGTGCAGTGATGATAAGCATAATCATGTACAAAGGACTTGTAGAGATGACAGAGGATGTTAAGGATTATATTGTTAAAGTAATCCAAGATACAGAGGGCGAATTGTCAAATTTGCTTGATATGTTTGCTTCTAAGTTAGGTAGTTTAACATCAATTGTAGATGAGTTTTTCGCATATGCAGGAGATGAGGTGGTTCGAAATATCGATATTACCTTTTCAGCAGAGGATACAATAATATATAGTGCAGTCTTTTCTATCGTTTTGTCTTCTATAGTTATATTGGTACTATTCTGTATTGCAAAGATACAAAAAAGTGAAGTTACTTTTCCAATGGTAGTTAAGGCAAATATCGCGAATGGAATGTACATAACAGGAGCTTTAATAATAATAGCAATTTTATCATTTCTAGATGTGTATACTGCTATGATGTTATTGGTGTTGCCGGTTATTGCTTGGCCTATATGTGGAACTATGGTTGCCCCAATTGTATGTGAGTATAATACTGAGCGAAAAAAAGGATTTCAATTAATTTATATTTTAGGTGTGATTGCTGTATTTGCTATTACGGTTTATTTTGTTCCGAGCTTTGTTGAAAAGATATACGGTAGCATAACATTTGACCTCTTTGGACAAAAGGTTTCCATTGGTGACCTTTTTAAATAGGTTAGGAGGAGGATTGCGTTATGTATTGTATGAATTGTGGAACGAAGTTATCAGATGATTCAAAATTTTGTACAAGCTGTGGAGTGCCACAGCTTGTAGAAGAGGAAATATTGATTGCACATGAACCTAAAGAGACAAGTCATAAAGTAGTGAAGAGGGAGATAAAAGCCAACAACATTACACAACAACAAAAAAAGGTATATCAAATAGTCTTCATAGCGATTGCAATTATAGTAATCGCTTTTTTGAGTGCAAAAAGAATATTGACAGATATACATTCTCCAGAAAAACTTGTAACCGAGTATATAAATGGAATCAAGGCACAGGATAAGAATGTGTTTAAGGAGCTTACACATATAAGTGCGGGGGGATATGATGAAAGTGGTGTATGGGTGGACAATATACAAGATGCTACTATGACAGAGGAAGAAGTACAGGTGTTTTTGACTACATATAGTTCCAATCAAGATATGTTGTTGCAAGTTTATAATGAATTAATGGCTAGTATTGTATATGCAGCAAATAGTGACCTTAATGCGGAAAGAGGAATGCTATATATTGAAGAAGAAAGTAGTAACATTTTGTACACTAAGTATAAAGTAGTTTTCAATAAACCCATTGTAAATATTAGTAGTAATATGGAAGGAGCTGTATTATATGTGGCTGGTCAAGAGATAACCTTACATATAGCAGGAACAAAGGTTAGCTTATTGCCAGGTGATTATGAATATAATGCATTGTATAAAGCAGAAAATATTGGAACGGAACTTAAAATTGAACCTAATAAAATATCGGTGGTGTATGGTGAAAATTTATTAGATATACCATTTCAATATAGTGCAGTTCATATATATAGAGAAGACGAGTTGTTTACTTTAAAAGATATATATATTAATGATGTGCGGTATAGTGGAGATTTGACAAATGTGTCCCTTTTGAATGGTTTAGATATTTCACCAATTCCAATAAATAGCACGATTCGGGTTGTTGTAAGTGCGTATGATAAAGAATTGCAACAATTATTCAATGTTGCTGATTATTCAGATGGAATGGTGTTATTACAACCAGATTTGTGGCAAGAGATTAAAGATGAGGCAATTACAACAGCGATGGATGCAACGGGGTTATATCTGAGAATCGGTGAATCTCTTGAGCAGGAGGCCTGTGATGAGTTTGAGAGTAAATATAAGGCTACAAGTAAAAAGCTTGTAAAGCAGATAAAAAAAGAGTTAAAAGAACAGTTGAAAGTAGATAATGGGTATTATACCATTGATAATCTATCTATTATCAATACACAATTGGATAATATTAAATATTATGCGGATAAGGTACAGTTTACGACACATATTTATTATGATGGAGAGTGGGTTTATCATCCCAAAATAGGAAAGAAGAAAACATCTGGCGACCCACAACCGATTGAGCCATATCTGAGAGTGTATGTTGTATTCGAGTATGCAAATGGAGTATTAAGCATGAAAGAACTTAGAGAGGGACATAATTAAACAATAAGCAAAGGGGATACATAAGATATGTACTGTAGACAATGTGGTAATCAGTTAGATGACGATGCAAGATTTTGCGAAAAGTGTGGAGCGTCTGTGCCGTCTATGCAAACTGAATTAAAAAGTAACGATAAGAAAAAAAGTGAAAAAGATGTACAGGAAAATATAGCAACAGACAAGAATCGCGAAGTGGTTAAAGAAACAACAACTAACACCCCACTTTCTAATAGAAACAGGGTATTGGCAATTGTTGCAGTTGTTATTGCTTTGCTATGTGTGGGAACAATATTTTTAGTCAAGTTAGAGGGGAAAAATGACTATCAACAACAAGAAGCAACGACACAAGTACAGGGTGGAGAGATGGTGCAGGAAGGACAAAACACAGACTATTCGGTGTTAAAGGGAGAACTGCAGAATCGTTTTGCAGAATATGTCCCGTCGCAGACAACACTGGACTCCTATAATCAGTTAATGATTCAACTAGATGCAGCCATTGCAGAAGACAATACGAGTATGTGTGGTAGCATATACACACAATTGCAAACGCTAGAGACAACTGCACAGGAGGAAAGTAAGACAGCACTACAAGCACAGCAGACTGAGGTTGAAGGGTTGGAAATGGATAGCTTTACGGATGCGGAACGGTTTATTGTTATGCAGGAATATAATAATGGTGTTACAGCGTTAGGGGAAAGCAGATTTGCAACAGCACAAGCCAGTTTTTCATTTTGTAAAGAGACATATAAAGATGTGTTAATGGACGGAGATACATTATCATTAAATTATAGACAGGTAGATGTAAGTAATTATCCCATTGTCAGATTATATGTTGAAGTAGAAAATGAAATGTGCGAAGCAGTTACAGATTTAGATGGCACAGGTTTTAGCTTATATGAGTATGTACAAACAGAAAATATATATAAAAAAATGCAGATTCGAAATGCACGTATTATGAACCAAACGGAGAGTCTTAATATTGGTATATGTGCAGATGTAAGTGCCAGTATGGGAGATTATGGAATGGTAACCGCATCAGATGCTATGTGTGATTTGGTGGATTGCTTGCAAACCGATGTAAATGACAGGGCTGCTTTATATACATTTTCTGATTTTGTGGACAGACCCATTTATTACACTTCTGATAAGAGTGCGTTGAAAAAGAAGATTAATAATATAGAGATGGGAAACATGACTTCGTTGTATGATGCGATAGGTTATGCATTAAGTGAGATTATTGTAGAAGATGGTGCTAAATGTGTGATTGCATTTACAGATGGAATTGAGAATTATAGTTATTTGTCTAAAGATTACATTATTGAAAAGGCACAAAGCTATAACATTCCAGTATATCTAATAGGTGTTGGCTATGACGTGGACGAGTATGAATTGGAAAGCATAGCAAGCTCAACTGGTGGAGAATATTACAATATTAATAGTATTGATGGTATGAGTGAGGTTTATCAAGAAATCTATAGAGAACAGAAGTCCCGCTATGTAATTGAATATGAAACACAAAACGACATAGAGGTTACAGATTCAAGATGGTTTTATCTTACTTATAAGGATAGCAATCGATTTGCAGGAGAAGAGGATGTATATGTTCCAAGTGATTACAAGCTATATGGCTATATATTCCATGACAGTGATAGTCGTTATCTGTCAGAGGATGAGCTAGATGAGTTGACAGAAATAGAAGTAAAGATTGCTTTAAATGAGATATATGCCAGAAGGGGTTATAAGTTCCATACTGATGAAGGAATGATTGCTCATTTTAATAGCTGTGATTGGTATGAGGGCAAGTACAAGGATATGAATAAGGTCTATAAGAAGTTCAACAAATATGAAAAGGCAAATGTGGAATTACTAGTAGATTATGAAATTAAATATAATTTAAATGGTAGGGAGAAATAATGAAAAATTGGAAAATGATAGGTACTGGCATCATGATTGCGGGTGTTTTAATGTTTACTGGCTGTGATAATGGGGAAAAGAATGATGTAGATGTTTTAGCAAGCATAGAATCTAATACACAGATGATGGTTACAACAGAGATGATAACTGAGGAAGCAACAACGCAGGTTATTACGACGGAAGAGGTTACCACCGAAGAGATAACAACAGAAGAGACGAAGATTGGAACAGGTAAAACGATTGTCATTGATGCAGGTCATCAATCCATTAATACTAATGAAGTAGAACCACTGGGACCAGGTTCATCGGAAACGAAGGCGAAAACGGCAGCGGGAACGACAGGTGTTTCGTCGGGCGAACCAGAGTATGTGCTTAATCTTGAAATATCATTAAAGCTACAAGAGGAATTGGAGCAACGAGGATATACTGTTGTAATGGTTCGAACAGAGCATGATGTGAATATTAGTAATGTGGAACGCGCACAGATTGCAAATGATATCAATGCGGATGCATTTATTCGTATTCATGCAAATGGTTCAGAGGATTCCTCTGTAACTGGTGCAATGACATTATGTCAGACACCAGATAATCCATATAACGGACAGTATTATGAGGTGAGTCGTGCATTATCAGACTGTATTTTGCAGGAGTTTGTTGCAATTACTGGTGCTAAGGATAGGGGTGTATGGGAAACAGACACCATGACCGGAATTAATTGGGCTAATGTTCCTGTTACCATTGTAGAGATGGGTTTTATGAGTAATGCGGCAGAAGACGAACTAATGCAGACGGAAGAATACCAAGAGAAAATGGTGTTAGGAATTGCAAATGGTGTGGATGCGTTTATATTACGTAATAAAGAAACCGCAACACAAGAGTAAACCATAAAGAGGGGACGATTATATGTATTGCAGAAAATGTGGTAATCAATTAGATGATGATTCTAAATTTTGCGATAAATGTGGAACTAAGGTGGAGTTGCTAGAAGAGGATAATGTTGCAAGCCGAGCAACTAGAGATGTAAAAGAAGACTCAGATGCCAAGAGAATATCGCAGGAAGAGAAAACGATAGAGGATGAAGGAATAGAGACAATATTAGATCTCGAGGAACCATTTGTGGTAAAAGACATTAAAAAGGTTGCTGATAAAAAGACACAAGTGTGTAATGGGGTTATTCTGACAATGTTGGTAATTGTATTGATGTTGGAAATTCTAGCCTATATTCCGATTAATAACAGAAAAAAGCTGTCAATAGCATATGAAATGTGTGTTCAGAATCAAATAGAAGAAAAGCCTTTGTTTGATGAATTATGGGCGGACATACAAGAGGATACAGATAAAAAAGCAGTTTTTATCAAGGCTATCCGTGTGCGAGCAGAACAGATATATCTAAATACAGAAGAGGATGTTGTAAATCGCTTGCAACAATTACAAGACTTACAGACATGGGGAGTGGTTGACACAACTTATTTTCAGGAACAATTACAGGCTGAAATATTTTGTAATCATCTTGTAAATGATTCCTCAGATGTGGTGATTGCTTCTTTAATAGGAGTTAGTGAATCGTTGTTAAACCGCTACATGGTGTGTAGCTTCCAAAAGGGGGAAGATATGTATCAGCAGTATTTGCAGGAAACAATAACCTATGAAGCATTTCTTGCTTATATTCAGAACTTACAGGCTTGTAATATATTGAATTATCCAATTGTGGATTGGTCAGAAAGATTGAGTGCGGTTTCTACAAATCGTACAGCATTTCTTCAAGCAGAGGAACAATACAATCAGAAAAATTACTATGAAGCATTTGTTTTGCTAAATGGATTGAGTTTGCATCAAGATGATACGGTGTACAACGAAAAGATAGAAACACTAAAGGCAAGCATTGTAGCAGAAGCAAAGGCACATTATCTAGAGATGGCGAATTCATATTTGGCAAATGGAGATAAGAAAAGTAGTGCAAAAATATACAAGGATTTAAAGGGAATCTATGGAAACGAAGATGCAGATGTTAAGACAATAGTTGGTTCTTTAGTTGAGGATTGGAAAGTGGCATATTTGGAGAAGTTAAGAGAGCTGGCAAATACAGAAGAAACAACAATGGGTGGTACAGGATGTTATACAAGATTCTTCTTGAAAAAATTGTTTCTGGATGGGGATGAAATACCAGAATTGTTAGTTTTTGCACCACTAGAAAACTGGGGGAAAATTAGAATATATACTTATGAAGATGGAATAAAAGAAGTTACATTAGATGGACTGAATCAATATGTTGCGGATGTGTATTATTGGGCAGAAACAACAGGCGGACTTATAATTGTGGGAGGACAAGATTGTGAAGAATATTCATGCTTTTCGGTAGATGATACAGGAAAGCATAGATTTAATAGCGGTGCTAGTGGTTATTTAAATCGGGATAATTATGACGAATATAAAGCAATGACGAGTATTATAGGACAGAGTGAACATATTAATTTTCACGACATGAAAGAAAACAACTATAAGAAATATTTAAAACTAGGAGATTTGGATCTTTAGCAATACAAAAGAAAGAGTGAATGGAGTATACAATATGGATAATATAGATAAAAAAATAAGAATAATACAACTTGTGTTATTCGTTCTGGTGATAATCATGTCGGTCGTAATTATTTCAAGTTATAAAGATATCAATTTTCCGGATGAAGTAAGTACTACTTTCGCATATGATAAGAAAGGACAGGTTATTGAGGAAGAAACGAGTGTAGTGATTGAGCAAGCATTTACACCGGATGAAGCACAGACAAGAATGTTACAATCCATAGCACTTAGTTATTATAAGGTTTTATTGAAATCTTATGATTTATCGATAGAATTTGAAGCTTGCCAGAATCCCTTTGACAAAATGAAAGGCGGAGAATTGTATTGGTATTATAGTTTATGGGAAGAAAATAATGACATTCCTGTAAAAGGTGAAAGTGAGAAATATACCGCAAAATTAGTGGACTATGCAATTTTTAACAGGATGTTGGAAGCTGGAAAGCTTGCGTCAGTAACAGATGTGACACAGTTGGGAGAGTATTATGATGCTAACACCAATGAAGTACTTGTAAGTTATGGTAATGAATCTGAGGGTTGGGATGATTATGCCAATATCATATCTGCGATACAATACAAGGAGGATTTAATTATCGTACAGTTAGAGGTTGGGGTGAATCAGGTAACCTATGATGCGGATGCAAATCCCACAGACAATATTACTCCAATATATAATGTCGTTTTGAAGGTGCGACAAAACCCAGAAAGCGTGCTTGGGGGTTTTGTAGTAGAGTCAGTAGAGTATACACCATTATAGAGAACAAATGGGTGATAATATATGCGAAATGTGATTGTGGAGTTCGATTGAGTCGGATTTGTTAATCATGATGAGTGAAGGAGGCAATTTTGTGAAAATGATAAAAAGAAATATTAAATTTCTATTTACAACATGTCTGCTTGTATTGTTTTTGTGTGTTCCATCACAGGCAACCGAAACAAATTCCTCAGAGACAACATTTGTAGAGTTGTTCTTTTTTGACTATGAATGTGATGTATCTATTCCAGAGAATTTATTACAGTCCTATCAAATTCCCGTTGAGGAAGGGATGGAGGGAACTTACGCGGTAGTATCTGGAAATAGTGCTACTGTGTCAGAAACAGGATTGATTACTCCAAGGATAGAGTATACATATTGGGTCGGAAATATAGGTTTCAGTTATAGTACTGGAGCGGAGAACGAGGTTGTTACCACAAGTTATGTTACTGGTACAACGGTTATTTCTGCTACGGTCAATGGAGAAGTGACAGAATATACAGTCAATGTGACAGATTATGCAGATATATATGTGAACAACCATATAGCAGATATATCCGCAACGATTAAAAGTGCATATGCAACGCAGTCAGAGCAATTTGAGGCTGCTGTTGCATATGTGGCGGAAAATTATGATTATAGTGCATCTTATGCTCACTACTACTCCATGATTATGCATGGTGCAGGTGACTGCTGGGCGTCGGTTTCCTATGTTCTTGCACTGTGTAAGGAATTGGGAATTACTGCCTATGGTCGAGATGTGATTAAGAGCTCAGGGATCCAAAGTGGTCATAGGGATGTTGTTGCCTTGTGTGATGGAACTATATATATAGGAGATGCAGGTTATGTAGGAACAAAACCAAGACATTATTCCTGTAACGCGAACCCGAGTGGTTTTTCAGGTGTATCTACAGTTTACCAGTACAATGGTTTTGTTGAAGATGTAGTTGTGCCGGAAGGAGTTGTTACAATAGGTAATGGTTCAGAGAGTATATTTGGCTCTAGCTATCGGAATGTGAAATCTGTTACATTGTCTTCTACCGTATCAGAGATAGCAACATTTGCGCTTTATGGAAAAAGTATAACAGAGTATAAGGTAGATGAAGATAATCCATATTTTACCAGTGTGGACGGTGTGTTGTATTCGAAGGATATGAAAACTATTGTGGCTTATCCTGCTGGAAAAGCAACGGATACATTCACAATTCCCGATACAGTTACTACGATTGGTAAAACCTGTTTTTATTATGCTTCTCGTATAGAAAAGGTTGTGATTCCAGAGACAGTTAGTGCGATTGAAGAGGGTGCATTTTTTTATAGTGAGTTAGAGTGTTTGACAATACCGAGTAGTGTGAAAACAATTGGAACAAAAGCATTTTATAACATAGATGAGTTGTTCGTGAAAACTGCTGATGCATCGATAGATGCTCCTTTATGTTTTAGTAATATTTCCATTTACTGCTTGGAAGACTCTACCTTTTTAGAATATGCAAAAACCTATTCAATCCAATATTATATTTGTACATTAGAAGAGTTAGAAAATGTGGGTATTGATTTGTCTAATGCTATAGTTCAGGATGTAGAGGATTCGTATGCTTGTGTGGCAGGTGGTGTGAAGCCTGTTCCAACAGTAGTCTTAGAAGGAGTTGTGCTAGAAGAGGGAAAAGAATATACAATAAGCTATTCTGGATACAATTCAGCAGGAACGGCAACTATGACGATTAAAGGTGTTGGGCGATACAAAGGTAGTGTGACACATACATATGAAGTTACTAAGATACAGGTCGTTAATCCGGTAATTACATATAAAAGCGATGAAATCCTCACTACGAAGAATGTGAATACTTGGTTTACAGATGTGTTATCGATTACATTTGATGGTAAAGAGTTGGTTTACGAGGAGGATTTTGAAATTAGTGATTTTTATATAGATTTTTTTGATGATGGTTCGGGAAAGTATGTAAAAATACTATTTACTGGACCATATAAGGGTGCTATGTATCTGTATAATATCAATTGTAAAAAATGTAAGGAAACTCCAAAGCAGGATTATACTGGTGAGGAATTAACACCTGAAATTGTGATTCCAGGCTTGAAGGAAAATGAAGATTATGTTATTGATTATGAAAATAACGTAGAAGTGGGAACTGCTAAAGCGATTATACAGGGAAAAGGTTTTTATTTTGGTACGATGGAAACGACATTTGAGATAGGCGTTTTAGGAGATATTTCTACTGCTGTTGTTACAGGTGTTGATGAATCATATTATTTTTGTAACGAAAGCATATGTCCAGAACCAATAGTTACATGGAATGGTAGCGTATTGCAAAAGAATGTGGATTATACAGTTGCATACGATAGCAATTATTATCCAGGAACGGCGGAGCTTACGATTAATGGTATTGGCGATTATAAAGGAACGATAGCGATGACCTATGATATTGTTCAGATAGAAGTGATTAATCCTATTGTTACTATTTCCGAAGAGGGAAAGAATGTTATTTGTACAAAAGATAATATTAATGATTGGATAAGGCAGTATGTGACTGTAATTTATGATGGGAAAGAATTAGAGTATGGAACGGATTATCGTACAAGTACCAAATCATATGATTCAACAGGAAAAACAAAATATTTCAGTATAGTGTTTCAGGGATTATATAAATATGACGGATACATTCGGATTACGCTTATTAGTAAAGATGTTACAGACAATACAGAAAACACAAATAATGGAGATGCTGTCACGGATGATACGACAGAGGTTGATGATTTAGATTTTCCAGACGATGTAGATGAAAATACGAGTGATAGTGTGACAGTTGATGACAAAGATGCTTTAACTTACACTGTTGAGAAAACAACCGTTTCCAAGGTACGTAAGTTGAAAGTAAAGGCTAAGAAAACTAGCTTGAGCATATCTTGGCAGAAGTTGTCCGGAGTATCAGGTTATCAGTTACAAGTTAGCACAAAGAAGAACTTTAAAGGTGCTAAAAATATTAATATAAGCAAGAAAAAAACTACGTATACGAAGAAGGGACTTAAGAAAAATAAGAAATATTATGTTCGAATAAGGGCGTATAAGAAGTATATTGATACACATGATGAGATAGTGAAGGTATACGGTTCGTGGAGCAAGATTACCAAAAAGACCAAGAAATAGCAGGCAAGGTGACATTATTCAGAATAGATGATATAAAAAGGAATAATCTTTAGAAAAGAAATAAAAATGTACGCATTAAGAAGGAGAAAGAGATATGAAGTTTTATCAATGCTTAGCAATACCACTATTTTTCATTATGTTACTATTACCACAACACATTAGTCATGCTGAGGAAGTGACTTATCATAATGTATTGGCAGTTCACTTTTCGGATTCTGAGAAAACTGTAACAATACATTATGCACGTGCGATTTATGAGGGGAACTCGTATGAATATTTTGAATGGAATGGAGATGAAAAAATCCTTTCATTACTTACGCTGAATAATGAGGAGATACAGGTTTCAGTAGAGGTATTAGATCCAACATATGTAGATGTGACTACTTTGAAGTATGACGCAATTACATATTGGAATGAAAAAGGGTATTTAGAGGGTGGAATTGATTTTCGGCGTCCAAATTCAGACGATTATGAAGGTGATATGTTTCCAACTGTGGTTAAACCTGTACTTGAGATAGAAAAGATAAAGGTTTTGACAACAAAGAAGGGATTTCATCCAAGTAAGAATAACTATGTCACAATCTATGCGTCTAACCATATCACAAGATTTGATAATCTGTTATACGATGAAATCATACTAGGTACACAAGTACGCATCATTAATAGTGAGGGGAAATGTGTATTTGACAAGAAATATGATGTAACAGAGGCAATACAATATGAAAATATAGATTGGTCTACAGGTAGTGCAAATATGTCAAATGCTACGGCATTTCTTCGCGATATATGCGATATTCATTGGAAGGGAAAGCCAACCAAGAAAAATGAAGCAGGTTTAAGTGTAAAAAAATATGTTCCAGATGGTCTTTATACTGTAGAAGCAACATCTTTTATTGATTGTGGCGATGTAGTTTTAAAGTCAGAGCCTGTTACGACTACATTATTAATTAGCTCTTCTGCGCCAAAGGGTTATAATGGTCAAAAAAAGTCGTCTAGAATACCTATATATACTGGTGATGCAGAGGTTGATTATTTGGCAGAGAAAATGTGTAAGGCTGCTGGAGTAAAGACCAGCATGAGTGATGATAAGAAAATTAAAAAGATATATACATATATGGTAAAGAATTTTAAACATTTACGTTCTTATAAGAAAAAGAAAAAATACTATAATGTCAAAAAATTATCTACAAAAATCGACCAATATAAAACGACAAGTGATAATCTATATGCTGAGGGAAAGATACTCTATAGCTACATAGATACAAGAGGAATACGAAAAGCTATGGAATATCGTGGTGGAGTATGTGATTATAACGCTGCTATTTTCATGATTTTGTGTAATCATGTAGGTGTGGTTTCTTATCGTTGTGGTGGTTATTATGTAAATAGCAATGGTTCTTATTCTCCGCATGCGTGGAATTTTGCAGTTGTGAATGGTAAGATATATTACTATGATGTAGATGTAGAAATTCAAAATTACAAAAAAGGACAAAAAAACTTTTATTGGTATAAGAAGACATATAAACAATCCTGCAAGAATCATGGGATGTTAATTTCGGCTTATTAAAATAAGTTGATACATATTAAGTAGAAGCTACAAATTTGCACTGAATACAAACGGACTTTTGAAATGAAAGAACATTATACTCAAAGAAATAAGGAGGAGAATGATGAAAGAGCAAAAGAAGCAAAACAAAATTTTGGCGATTGGAATCTGGTTGTTGTGTGTAATAGGCTTGTTGAACAGCCGGTCACTAGTTGTGCAGGCAGAGGATTTGGTGACAGAGGATGGATATCGCTATATAGTGTATAACAATGGAACAATATTCGATGAAACGGATGACAAGGTGTGGATTACTGGTTATATAGGAAATGCAACTGCGATAGAGATTCCGGGTATGATTGATGGAAAGAGAGTGACGAGCATAAATGGAGAGTATGCATTTCGTTGGAGCTTAATAAGTGTAACAATTCCCAATAGTGTGACATACATAGGAGAGCGGGCATTTGCTAAGTGTAGTAGCTTAACAAGTATAACAATTCCCGATAGTGTGACATACATAGGAGAGGGTGCATTTTGGGGTTGTAGTAGCTTAACAAGTGTATCAATTCCCCCAAATGTGGACAAAATTCATAGGAATACATTTTATGAGTGCAGTAGCTTGAGAAGAGTAACAATTCCAGATAGTGTGATTTTCATAGAAAGTTGTGCATTTTGGAAGTGTAGTAGTTTAATAAGTATAACACTTCCTAAAAATTTGTATTGGATAGCCAGTGACACATTTGCATATTGTACGTCCTTAAAGTCTGTTACCATTCTTTCAAAGGATTTTGATTACATAGGAAATGGTGCATTCGAAGGCTGTAAAAAGCTTAAGACAATCACCATTAAGTCTACCAAGCTGACAAAGAAGTTTATTGGCAAAAATGCATTGAAGGGAACCAATAAGAAGCTAACTATTAAGGTTCCAAAGAAGATGGTAAAGAAATACAAATCATACTTTAAGAATAAAGGTAATAAGACCGTTAAAGTGAAAAAGGGATAAAGTTTACAGACACCTCATTTCTGGAGATGAGGTGTTTTCACATAAAAATTATTATATACAAGGAAATGTTATTTAATTGTGAATTGCATTGCAAAATATCATGGAATCCCTTATAATTTCTACAACACTTTAAAAAAAGTGTATTCGCATATCATTCCATATTATAACTCTAAATTTTATATTATGAAAAGGAAGTACAGAAATAGTAGATACCTATGTGAAAGAATAGGTGTTTCATAATTAAAATGATAAAAAGGAGTTTATAATATGACAAAAAAAGAAAATGGAATAAAAAATACAAAAACCAGAGACAATGGAGCGAAGCTGATATTTGATGACCCTATACTATGTGCACAGTTTTTGCGCGGTTATACCAACATTGACCTACTAAAGGATGTTCAGCCAGAAGACATTGAGGATATTTCGGAACGTTTTCTTCCTATGTGGCAGGAGGGAAGGGATTCGGATTCGGTTAAGAAGGTTCGCTTGAAGGAAATGTCGCTATTTCTCATTACCATTGTAGAGCATCAATCAAAGGTTTATTATGATATGGCATTTAAAATCCTTCGCTATATTGTAATGGTATGGACGGATTATGAAGCAGAGCAGGAAAGACTTTGTAAGGGGATTACAAAGACAAAGGATTTCCGATATCCACCCGTGCTTCCTATCATTTTCTATGAGGGAAGTGATGAATGGACGGCTGTACGCAATATGCAAGACCGAGTGTACCTAAGCGATATTTTAGGAAAGTACATACCAAGCTTTGAGTATGTGTTGGTTCCGTTGCGGGATTATTCTCAGCAGGAATTGATCGAGAAGAAGGACGAATTATCACTGATATTCATGATTAACAAGCTGAAGAATTCGGAAGATTTTAAGCAGTTGAAGGAGATTCCACAGGATTACTTTGAGGATTTAGAGGAAAAGACGCCAGAGTATCTGTTAGCATTAATCAGTAAAATTGTCGCCGTGTTCCTTTATCGGTTGAATATACCGAGAAAGGAGGTGGAAACCTTTACTGACCAGATTAAAAGGAGGGAGTTTGACATGTTATTTGATAGCTTTGAAGCCTATGATGTGCAGGAAACCAGACGGGTGAGTCGGGAAGAAGGCAAAATAGAAAGTAGTATCGAATACATTTTAGAGCTATTAGAGGACATAGCAGATGTTCCTTCTTCTCTAAGAGAACAGATTGAAGCGCAGACAGATTTAGATATTTTAAAGCAATGGCGCAAGCTAGCTGCGAAATGTGAAATAATAGAAGAGTTTCAGGAGAAAGCAGAGTTATAAAAGGATTGCTGCCATTTTGTAAAAAAAGATAAGAAACTAAGAAAATAAGGTTAATTTTGGGAAACCAAGATTAACCTTATTTTATCTTTTATACCATATCACCTGATAATACACAAACCCCTTAATATCTTTCGGATTCAAGGTATATTGTTTTCCCCAGGAGGAAACGATATATTTGTTATCTTCGGTCACACCTGTAATGGTCATAAAATGCCCGTTTTTAATATAGGTTTCTTTTTGTTCGGTATTGTATAGAGTAAAATTACTGCAAAGAATACAGACCGAACCTTTCTTGGTATATTTGTGATAATTCTTTGGTGTAATCATCTGACTGATTTCCACCTTTGCTTTGATGCCGTGTCGCCTACAATAGGTTTCCCAACGATATTTCATCTGTGCTTCATTATTTCCAAAGGGCTTGTCCTTCCACTCGAACTTTCCGTCTTTGTCGTCGTCACACCAGATGCGATCCTCGTTTTTGACAATGGTATCCCAAGTGAAAAATAGAAATCTTCCACCGATATGGTTATCCATGGTACAGTACAAATCCACCAGAACCTGGTTGAAATTGAAGGTTCCGTCCGCTGCATACATATCAAAGCCAAAGGCTTCCTGAAATCCGGACCGATTGTCTGTGAACTCATCAAACAGAGAGTTAATCATTGCCACATAGCCACAACCCTCCTGTTTCAGCTTTTGAATAAAATTCTGAATGTCCTCTGTGTTCCACTCCGGAAAATGCGATTTTACAATGTTAGAGAGCTGCGCATATTCCACGGGGTCGGAGGTCATCGTTTCAAAGGGTGAACGCTGACTGGCACCGTATTCATTTGCTGTATCAAATACAATGGAATTCAATTCTTGTTTCTGCAAAGTACAATCCTTCTTTCGTAGTAATTCAAATAATAAGATAGCCCACAATTCATACAAATCGCAGGCTATGTGTTATCTTATATTCATATTCTCAATAAATCTTTGTGTTCTCATTTATTCGGCTACTTCGGTTTCCTCACCTACTGTTTCGCCTTCCACTGCCTCGCCAGAAGCTGTATCCTCTGTCACCTCTGATGTATCTGGAATATAAAGGATATTCTTGTCAATGGCCAAGAAATCCTCATCGGTAATATAGTAGTAATCATTGGATGGCTGGATTGGAATCTCTAGTACAACCGGGTCCATATAGCCAGGATTGTCCACAGTGCTTCTCAAGATTTCCATAATGCCTTCCGCAAATTCTGTCTCGTACTCAACCTCTGTTGTGTTATTGAAATCACCTTCATCTACGCGGGCGTTGAAATTCTCGATATAGGAGACTACTTGCTCGTGTGTGCTTTCTAACGTATCCAATGGATAAATGGTAAGCTCTAAGGTGTAACTGTCGGTTTCCTTGTCAACAATCACATCGGTAACCTCGTATTTTGCATTGGAAAACAGTGACTGTGCCAGATAATAAAACTCAGATAAAATGGTTCCATCATCCACTTCCTTCACACCGTAATAGTTCATCAAATTGTGTGCCTGATAGTCCATATTGGCAATATAGACAGCCTCAGCATCCTTTTGGGAAACACCGGTTAAGGTCATATAATCCTTCGATACATTCTTGTAGTTAATATCAAGTAAACTTACAATGTAACGGGAGTACACCTTTCCTTTGCTGTCAAATAAGGAACAGCCAGTCAAGGAAAGCACCATAGTACATACCAAGCAAATGACTGTCATTTTTTTCAAAACAGATTTCATATATTCTGCCTCCTGTGTAACAAAAATAGATTCTATATGATTAAATATATTATCGAAATTGTAAGCATTTAATCCAACTCAGTATAACATAATTTGAGGGTAGTGTCTATTGCTTAAATGATTGTCTACTTGGGAAAAATGTAGTATCATAAGACAGGTGCGAAGCATTTTCGAATGTGCTTTGAACAGTTGTGTAAAAAGATGAGAATCAGTACGAACAATTGAAAATTTCTTTGAGTGTATTTTTAATATATAACGGAATAATTATGATGTAGGAGAGAGATTATAAATGAACATTTTTGATACCCATGCTCACTATGATGATAGAGCATTTAAGGAAGATAGGGACAGTTTGTTACAACAGATGAAAGCGGATGGAATTGATTATGTGGTGAATATTGGTTGTTCTATGAGCAATTCCAGACAAATTGTGGATATGGTGAACCACTACGATTTTATGTATGGAACCGTTGGGGTGCATCCAAGTGATATTGATGAGCTGACAGATGCAGATATGTCAGAGTTAGAAGAGTTATCACAAAAAAATAAAATTCTTGCCATTGGAGAGATTGGCTTGGATTACCATTACG
>CAYTOQ010000011.1:0-34030 GCA_964439445.1 uncultured Clostridium sp.
ACTTTCGCACCAAGTAATTCCAGACGATATACATTAAGTGCCTGACGCTCTGTGTCTTCCTTACCCATATAGATTTCACATTCCATATCCATAAGAGCTGCTGCTGTTGCTGTCGCAACGCCATGCTGTCCTGCACCAGTCTCAGCGATAACTCTTGTCTTGCCCATTTTCTTTGCAAGCAAAACCTGACCTAATACATTGTTAATCTTGTGAGAACCAGTGTGATTCAAATCCTCTCTTTTGAGGTAAATCTTAGCACCACCCAAATCCTTCGTCATTTTTTCCGCATAATATAGCAAGGATGGTCTGCCTGCATAATTTGTCAACAAATCCTCTAATTCGCGGTTAAACTCCACATCCTTTTTATAGTGTTCATACGCTTCATTTAATTCGTGTACAGCATTCATCAAAATCTCTGGTACATACTGTCCACCAAAATCTCCATATCTTCCTGTTTCCATAATTGCTCCTTTCCTTGTCCGTTCTATCATTTATTTCTATTTTTTTGTTATAACAAAAAAAGGCTTTTGTCCCGTCAATGGGACAAAAGCCTGAATAAACTTCTGCGGTACCACCCAAATTGATGCAAAGCACCCACTCTTCCTGCATACAATCATATGCACCCCATTGATAACGGCCGGGCTCCCGTTGGCATCTACTTTGATTATCATTTCAAGCCACCCTCGTAAGTCCATTCAACTATCGACCACTTACTGCATTCCACCATCACAGCTCTCTGTTAAGCTTCACTATAGCCTACTCTTCTTACTCATCGGTTTTGTAGTACATTATGGCTGACCATATATCGAATCAGCATTTCAACTGTGTTACAGTATAATACACACCACCTATATTTGTCAAGAAATTATATGCGGCATTAATTGCTCGTATAGTTTTTATGTTTAGAAGATTTTCCAACAGTTGTCAAGCCATGTTTTGTACGTATTGGTACAACAATAATTTCATATGTGGCTACTATAGCAACCGATGGATTGGAAGAATACCATTGTATTTATAAGTTTTACTTGTCAATAAGCTAATATAAATAATCTCTCGGAATTCTGAGTGATTATATCCAGCACACCTGGTAATGAACATTGAAAAGTGAATATTATCCAAAATGGATAAAAATAAACATAAGAAACAAACATAACTGTCGCTACGTCTAAAAAAATAGTATATAATAATCATAGAATTATGCCACTTCTAAAATCAACTTTCTCACGTTTGTTGGAACGTTCTGCAGAAGTTCTTGAATTAAATTCCGTTTTCCATTTGTCACTGTCACAAGGTGGTATGTTGATATCTTCGTCAGAATCCTAAAGACGGTTCAAAAAATCATAGAAAGTACCAACACCGGGAGTGTCTCCAAATTTAAAACCACTGAGAATAGCATAGAGAGGGTTTATTTTTAGTTAAGCAGCCCATTCTGTCAGGGAAGTAACTTTAAAATCCAAAGACAACAGGTAGGAACGGTGCATGCAGGAAGGAGTCCTTGGCTTAGGTCCAAAGACAGAGTATCTGTTTTTAAGTTTTTCATCGGTGTAGGAAAGAAAAAGAGCAAGTGTCTGGCGAGATTGAGAAGCTACTCGAAAACCTTTGGGGTGAAGGTGACGAAGAAGGGGAATGTAAAATGAGTTTTTACAAAGGATAAGAAATCAGTGTTTCCTTATCCAAAATGCTTTCTTCTTTTCCAAGAATGGAAAAACCAAGTAAACTTTGATACCGATTTCCTAAGAGTAAAGAATTATTTTCTGTATTAGAGATTTGTCGCAGTTCAAAGTAAAGATCATTAACAAATGTTTCATTGAATGGATCAGTGGCAGTGGTAAAGAATTTTCTTGTTATCAACAAGTGGGAGAATAGAAAAGTTAATTCGATGACATAGTCGTCATGGGTAAAATTTACAGGGGCATCAGAAAATATGGTAAAAACAGTTTCAATGTCCCCTTTTTTTCGTGTTAGTGAAGTGGTATTGTTGGCATCACATACTGTAATTTCACCCCAATTAACATGATTTGTGGTTTTGGTTTCTCCTTTTGCCAAGTGCATGCATAAAGGTGGTGTCATATGAGGAAAGGATAATAAACGCTCATTTGTTTTTCCGAAAAATAATTCAGGATGATTGACAAAATATAAAATTTCATGGGCATTTTGATAACGTTCTTCCGGTTGGAAAGAAGTTGCCTTTCGGATTATGGTTTGCCACATTTGTTTATCGGTGGGTGAAAGGTTATTGCACTTGTTGAGAAGGCTATCACAGAGTTTTCCAAAACTATATAAATCGCTACGAATATCAGGTGTAGAAATTCCGAATTGTTCGGGAGCTGCGTAACCAATTGTGCCAACCACAGCATTGGGTACGTCGTTTTTCGAGCAGCATAATTGAGCAATGGCAAAGTCGATAAGGATGACTCTTCCATCGACAGAAACTAAAAAATTGTCTTCTTTTATATCCAGATGAATAATATTGTTTTTATGAATAGAGTTTAGACAATATAAAATTTCAATCATTATGGTTGTGAAATCAAATTCATTGATCATGGACAATGAAGTACCCTCAATGTACTCTTCAAAAACAATGGTATTTCCGTCGTAGAGAATTTCAAAAAGTTGTGGGATGCAAGGAAGAGAAAGTTCTTTTATTTTCTTGTAAACAGATAGATGATTTCCGGGAAGGATGCGGCGAATGTAATATTTTTCGTCAAAAGAAGAACGCACTAAGGACACCTTACTTGTATTGCTACAACTTAGGTCTTTCACTTCCATATAAGTAGAATAGATAAATTCTTCTGCATCGGTCATGTAAAGCGCCCCCCTCTTATAAAATTGTAACATGAGTACAGAGATGCTGGCAATATTTTCAAAAATTATTCTTTTAGTCCAAGACTTTTGTCTTTTTTTGAGGTATGATAAGGACAAGATATTTAAGTGATTGGGAAATGAGGAATGATATGAAAAAAGTGACAAAAGAGATGACGAAACAATTGGTTTCTGCCATGGAGTACGAGGAGTTTTATCAGTCAAACAAGCATAATTTTAATGATATGACCTTGTCCGAATATCTTTTGGCATTAATGGAAGAGAAAAATCTTACCACTGCTCAGATTGTAAAATCAACAGGGATGGGGGATTATGTATACAAGCTGGTAAGTGGAAAAAAGGAGCATCCGTCCCGGGATATTTTGATTCGTTTAGCTTTTGGAATGGAGTTGAATCAAGAAGAAATTGCAAAGCTGATGAGAATCACACATTTTCACGAATTGGATCCAAGAGACAAAAGGGATGCGGCAATCTTATTTTCTTTAAACAAATCTTTTGACCTAGACCGAACCAATGAGATGTTGTATAATTTACAATTGAATACATTGGACAAATAAAAACTATTTTGTATAAAACAAAAAGAAAGAGAGGGTAATATGGGACAAGAAACGATATTAAAAAAATTAACAAATGGTGGATTTGATTGTTACTGTTTTTTGGTAGACTATGATCAAATGGCGCTTCCGTGGCCGGATGGATTTCAAGAGCCGGCAAATCGTATTAATGGTCAAGCACCTATCGGCGTAAATGATAACTATATGTTTTATGGAGTAAATGGGGAATTGGTGCAGATGATGTTTGGTCAGTGTATGGAACAACGGAAACCAATGGCTGAGGCAATGGCATTCAATCGTGCTATGGTACCGGTGGCTATTGAGAATGAAAAAATGGAGCAGAATCACAAAAGTATTTCTGCACTAATTAAACTGTTGGAAAATATGACACGTATGAAACATGGAAATGAGCCATTTAGCGACAACCCTGAGATGCAAAAGAAAACATCGCTGATGGTAATGGGGATGTTCGAAGAATTGTTTTCCAATATAGCGGCAAATGGAAACGATTATAAGTCTGAGCCAATGGGAAGAGAGGAAAATCCTGGCATCCATTTTCCGGCAAAATTTTGCATGACACGAAACGGATTGCCGACATCATTGGAAACCATATTAGATGATTTGACGTATTGATATAGAATAGTAAAAGAGGAAACTCTCCTGCAAGATTGCAGGGGAGTTTTTGGTATGGGGGGGGAAATAAAAACGGACGAGAGTACGATAGAAAAGCAAAGATAGGAAAATGAAAATAAGGGGTTATGTGTATAATAAATACATAATTTAGAAGTTCATCTCTACATCATTTCTCTTGTAATCCTCTGCTTCAAACAAATCGCGCTTTGTCAACCCTAGATTATTGGCAACAATAGATGCAGGAAACATAATAATCTTTGTATTATACGATGTAACATTTGCATTATAAAGACGTCTCGCAGCCTGTAAATGTTCCTCCACATCCGTAATACTATTTTGCAATGCCATAAAGTTGCTACTCGCCTTTAGCTCCGGATAAGCCTCTGCTGTCATCCGAAATTGGCTTGCCACCTCATTCATCTTTGCCACAGCATCCGTCTTCTCATCCATGCTCATACCTTTTCGAATTCTGATTGTCTCATACAAGGTTTTGCTCTCATAAGAAGCATATTCCTTTACCACAGCTAACTGCTTTGTCAGCACATCATAACGCTTCGCCAAAGCAACATCAATACCAGAATCTGCTTCATCAACTTTGAGCTCTGCCGCACGCAAACCATTCATAGTACCCACATACCACATTATCACAAGTACCACTAAAACAATCAATCCTATCAACAATCCCATTTTATAATCCTCCCTTTTTCATATCATCCGAATCATCATCTATCAAGTATGATTTATAACCATTCATCCAATATACAATAAACACCCGTTAAAAGTTGCAAGCACTTCACCGTCTCTAGTCTCTAGGAACACTAATTCTGCTCCAGCAATCTCTCATGCTGTTCCTTGCGTTCTTTGGTATACTCAATTAAAAAGTCATAAAAATCCTTCGCAATTTCATTTTCTGAAAACTGTGGATTATAAGTAAAAATAATATCTCGTACACAATCCGGACTTTTAATCGGCAACAATGTCATATTCTGATAATTCCTTGTCGTATCCCATGAATATTCCGGCCAAAATCCTACCCCCATACCTGCACTAATCAAGCTTCGTACAGACTCAAAATTCACACTTTCAAAAACAATATCTGGGGTAAATCCAGCCGCCAGACAGAACTGGTCACAAATGCTTCGAATAGGTCTCGTATCTGCCATTACAATAAAACCTTCCTCCGAAACCTCTGCCAAATCAATCTCACTATATTTTGCATATTTCGAATCTGCCGGCACCGCAAGATAGAATTTCTCCTCAATTGCAACTTGGTGTGCAGTCGGATTCTTCTTGTGAACACTAGCGGTAATACACAAATCATATTCCGTTGTAGACTGACTCTGCACAAATTGAAAATTAACCTCAGGATGCTTCGCCTTATAAGCAATAATGCAGTCCGTTACCAAAATAGAAGCAGCCAACACATTCAAGTGTATTGTCTGATGTTGCTTTCTTGCAATCTCAGCAAGCTTCTTAGGCAAATTATCTAAGTTCTTCATAATTGGCTGTAATTCCTTCACCAAAACCTTTCCAGAATCACTCAACGAAATTCCGCCTTTTTTGCGATCAAATAACTTCACACCCAGTTCTGCTTCCAATCGCTTTATTGACTGTGACAGGGCTGGTTGTGCAATATGCAACGAATTCGCCGCCTTTGTAATATGCTCATATTTCGCTGCCACTAAAAAGTATTGTAACTGTTGTAATTCCATAGTATCTCCCCATTCCTAAAACAAAAGAACCCATCCACTATCTGCACAAGTTCAAACCAATTTCCATAAATAATACTTTCTAACATTATAACTTTTACGTTATTATATGTCAAGAAATGGCACTTGCAAATGCAAACAATTCAAATACCCACATACTTATCCTTTACGAAAAAAGCAGCAAATTGTTGCAAAACAATTCGCTGCTTGATATTCAAAATATTTCTATATATAAGACTAAGAAGCTATACGTTCATTTCCCGAACAATTTTCCTAAGCTTCAGCACCATAGATGGTGCAACCGATAATTCATCAACACCCATACGGACAAACTCCTCCGTAAGCTCCACATCAGCACCAAGTTCACCACAAATACCAACCCACTTTCCACAAGCATGTCCATTATCAACCACCATTTGAATCATTTTCAATATCGCCTTATGATGCGGCATATAGAAATCATCCAGTTTCTCATTTTGACGGTCAAGTGCCAATGTATACTGGGTCAAGTCATTGGTACCAATGCTGAAGAAATCAACCAGTTCTGCCAGCTCATCGCTAATCATAACGGCCGCCGGCGTCTCAATCATAATTCCTTGCTCCGGAACCTGATACTGTATCTCCTGTTTCTCCAATTCTGCCTTAACTTCCTCAACAATTTCAAAAATCTGTTGTACTTCCTCCACCGAAGTAATCATCGGATACATAACAGATAAATTCCCATACACTGCAGCCCGAAACAACGCACGAAGTTGCGTTTTAAATATATCCGGCTGCTTCAGACAAATACGAATTGCACGGTAACCCATAGCCGGGTTTTCTTCCTTTCCTAAATCGAAATACTCCACCTGCTTATCTGCACCAATATCCAAAGTACGAATAATAACTTTCTTACCCGCCATCATCTGCGCAGCCTGCTTATACGCCTGATATTGCTCTTCCTCTGTCGGAAAATCAGTGCGACTCAGATATAAAAATTCACTTCGAAACAATCCAACTCCGCCCGCATCGTTTTCCAACACATATCCAATATCACTAACACTGCTAATATTGGCATATATATTAATTTTACGCCCATCCAACGTCACATTTTCCTTACCCTTCAAGTCTTGCAACAATTCTGACCTTTCTTGCTCCTCATAAATCTTTTTCCGTGCATCATCACAAGCAAGCGCATCCGGCTCTACTATCATTTTGCCTTCAAAGCCATCCACCACCGCTATCACACCATTCTCCATCTCGTCAAGCTTAAGGTCTACTCCCACCAATGCCGGAATATTCATCATACGTGCCAAAATTGCAGTATGAGAATTGGTAGAGCCGTGAACCGTAACAAACGCAAGAATCTTATCCTTATCCATCTGTACCGTCTCACTTGGAGACAAATCGTCTGCCACAATAATCGAAGGCTCACTCGAACCCAAATCAAAATCACCTATCCCACTCAAATTGCGCACCAAACGTTCCGAAACATCCTTCACATCCGCAGCCCGTGCTTTCATATAGTCATCATCCATCGCCGCAAACATCCCTGAGAAATTATCCCCCGTCATAGCAACCGCATACTCTGCATTAATCCGTTCTGTCGCTATCATATTCTGAATCGACTCTAAATAATCCTCATCCTCCAACATCATCTGGTGCACTTCAAAAATCGCAGCACTAGTCTCTCCTACTTCAACCACCGCTTTATCATACAATTTTTGTAGCTGTTCTTTCGATACTTGAATCGCCTGCTGAACGCGCTTCATTTCCTCCTCTACCGATTCAACCTTCCTACGTTTCACCTGATAATCATTCTTTTTGAACACCCTCACAGGTCCCATTACAATACCTTTATATACAGACTTTCCATCAAAACACTGCATAATCTCTCCTCCTTAATGAATGTAATTCACTAAGACAAACACCCGTTCAAGCTGCGGATATCTGTTTCGTTTCCTACAAATTCTGCTCAAAAAATGCCTTCATACCTTCCAAAGCAGCATCCTCATCTTCACCATCCACTGTCACTTTTACTGTATTGCCACATTTCACTCCAAGGCTCATAATCGCCATCAATTTGGTAGCCTCCGCTGTTTTTCCATTCATTTCAATCGTAATTTTACTACTATAATTTTTTGCCTTCTTCACAAGAAGACCTGCCGGTCTTGCATGAATTCCAATCTCGTCTGTAATTACATAATCAAATGATTTCATAATCAGTTCCTCCAAAAATTTCCCACCAATGTCTTTATTCGTAAGTGTCAATCACAAACAATGGTTCCCCAGCTTCAATGCTTCCTTCCTTCAACAAGCGAATTTTTTGATTATCCTCTAACTCTGTACAGATAATCGGCGATACGATAGATGGTGCATTTTCCTTCAAGTAATCCAAGTCAAGCTTTAACATCGGGGTTCCCTTTGTCACACGCTGTCCATTCTCCACGAATGTCTCAAATCCATTGCCATCCAGCTTCACAGTATCAATACCCATATGCAGCAACAAACTCACACCCGAATCTGTCAAAAAACCAATTGCATGCTTTGTATCAAATACAAATGCAATCTCGCCATCTTCCGGCGCATACACCACACCTTGCTCCGGCACTACAGCTACACCGTCACCCATCATTCCACCTGCAAAGGCTTCATCCGGCACAGTGGATAAATCCACTATAACACCATCCACCGGACTCGAAATCGCAATACTCTTCACTACTTTTCTGCTATTCTTATCATAAGGGTTTTCTGCATTTTCTTCAACATTTGTTTCCTCATTTTCATTAACACTTGTTTTTTGAAGATTCACCGACGTATCCGCTGCCGACAAAATATAGTCCTCCAAATTCGATTTAATCACCGTCACTCTTGGTCCATAGATAATCTGTACACCCTCGCCCTTTTGAACAACACCGGATGCTCCTGTAGACCTTAACAACTCCTTATCCACCAAGGAAGCATTTTTCACAGTACAACGAAGACGGGTTGCGCAACAGTCCACATCTGAAATATTAGCCTTTCCACCAAGTCCCTGGGTAATGGTTGCGGAAATAACATCCTCTTTAGAGACTTTCGCACCACCCAAAGTGGCATTTTTACGCGCTTCCACATCACTTCTTCTGTAAAGCTTAACCTCTTCCTCGTCACCACGACCCGGAGTCTTCAAATCAAGCTTGCGAATCAATAATGTGAACAACAAATAGTAAACAACAAAGTAGACAATTCCCACAATTACAATCCATACCCAATTCGTCTTTGCGTTACCCTGAAGGATACCAAAGAGGAACATATCAATCAATCCACCGGAGAAGGTCATTCCTACACCAACCTCGAATACATGCATGAGCATATAGGCGAGTCCGGCAAATACACAGTGAATTACGTATAGCACGGGTGCCACGAACAAGAAAGTAAATTCAAGAGGTTCTGTAATACCGGTAAGCATAGAGGTAAGTGCTGCCGACAACAAAAGACCTCCAACTTCTTTTCTCTTTTCCGGCTTTGCTGTTTTATACATTGCAAGAGCTGCTCCCGGAAGACCAAAAATCATCAACGGGAACTTTCCAGACATAAATCTCGTTGCAGACACCGCAAATACCGATGTGGTAGGATCTGCAAGCTGTGCAAAGTAAATATTTTGTGCGCCCTCGATTAACTGTCCTCCAACCTCCAAGGTTCCACCAACAGCCGTCTGCCAGAACGGTAGATAGAATACATGGTGAAGTCCAAACGGAATCAACAAACGCTCCATCAAACCATATACCCATGTTCCAAAGTATCCAGATCTCAAAACCACATCACCAACTGCGTAAATTCCCCTTTGTACAACCGGCCAGATAAAGAACATCAAAATTCCGACCAATACATACACGAGAGAACAAATAATTGGCACAAATCTTGTCCCCCCAAAGAAGGATAGCACCTGTGGAAGTTCAATCTTATAAAAGCGATTATGCAATGCTGCAACACCAAGTCCTACAATAATACCACCGAACACGCCCATCTGTAAGGATGTAATACCGCAGACAGAAGTTGTTGCACCACTCAACATACTCTCTGCGCCACCATGAATCGTAATCATAGCAGAAATCGATGCATGCATGATGAAAAAGGCAATTGCTGCCGCCAATGCAGCCACCTCTTTTTCCTTCTTTGCCATACCAATCGCAACCCCCACAGCAAAGAGAATCGGCAGATTAGCAAACACAATATTACCCGCTTCACTCATCACCTGCAATATCGCATTTAAAATGGTGCCAGGACCTAACACATCCATTAATCCATAAGTCTGTAACACCGTTTCATTTGTAAATGAGCTGCCAATCCCAAGCAAAAGACCAGCAACCGGCAAAATCGCAATCGGAAGCATAAAGCTTCGTCCGACACGTTGTAAAACACCAAAAATCTTGTCTTTCATATACACTCAACTCCTTTTAAATGAATTTTTGCAACATCCATTGCTACAAAACTCTTCACAACAATAAAAAAAGGCACTAATACACATAAACATATCCGTCATGTATAATTTATGCCTCAATGAGTAACACACTATATTTAACTCAATGTAGCATTAGAAAATTTCAAATATCATCTTTGTTATTTTTTCCAATTTACTACATAAGTATTCATACGATATATAGATTACTTATAAACTTTGCAGACCACTTGCAGACCATCTGTCGACCGCGACCATTTTTCAGCCCCTTTTTTATCGAATTGTTTGAATTGTTCGCACAATAAAACAACCCTCGGAAAGTTGATTTTCCGAGGGTTTGTTAATGTTTTATATTAAATTATAGGGACATCATCCACTCGACTACCGCTCCAACTTCGATTACATCTCGTTGAAGCTAAGTCTCAGGATGGACTTTCGTACTAAATTCAAACTTCACATTGGTTCGTTTTCATTAAGTACTCAATGTCTAGCACACGCCCTGAGCCATCATAGCAGTTACAACCTTTTCAAAGCCTGCAATGTTAGCACCAACTACATAATCTCCAGCCTTATCATAACGCTTAGCAGCATCATCTAAGTTATGGAAAATATTAATCATAATACCCTCTAGCTTAGAATCAACCTCTTCAAAGCTCCAAGAAAGTCTCTCTGAGTTCTGTGACATTTCTAATGCAGAAGTAGCAACACCACCAGCATTTGCTGCCTTACCTGGTGCGAACAACACACCATTTTCCTGTAAATACTTTGTAGCATCTAACGTTGTAGGCATATTCGCACCTTCTGCAACAGCCATACAGCCATTCGCAACTAACATCTTAGCATCCTCAAGATGAAGCTCATTCTGAGTTGCACATGGAAGAGCAACATCACACTTCACACTCCATACGCCCTTGCCTTCGTGATATTCAGCACTTGGACGAGCAGCCGCATACTCTGTAAGACGCGCTCTCTTAACCTCTTTAATTTCCTTTAACAAAGCAAGATCAATTCCTTCCGGATCATAAATCCAACCTGTCGAATCAGAACATGTTACAGGCTTTGCACCCATCTGATATGCCTTCTCAATTGCATAGATTGCAACATTACCAGCACCCGAAACTGCAACTGTCTTGCCTGCGATATCGCTATTATTACTCTTCAACATCTCTCTCGTAAAGTATAATAATCCATATCCTGTAGCCTGTGTTCTAGCCAAAGAGCCACCATATGTCAAACCTTTACCCGTTAAGACACCTTCAAACACACCACGAATCTTCTTATACTGACCAAACATATAACCAATCTCTCTTGCACCTGTTCCGATGTCACCAGCAGGCACATCAACATCAGCACCGATATACTTGTAAAGCTCATTCATAAAGCTCTGGCAAAACGCCATAATCTCTCTGTCCGACTTACCCTTAGGATCAAAGTCAGCACCACCCTTACCACCACCAATCGGTAAGCTTGTAAGTGAATTCTTGAAAATCTGTTCGAATCCTAAAAACTTGATAATACCCAAGTTAACAGATGGATGAAGTCTCAAACCACCCTTGTATGGTCCAATTGCATTATTGAACTGTACACGATAACCTCTATTTACCTGAACCTGTCCCTGATCATCTACCCATGGAACTCTAAACATAATCATTCTATCCGGCTCAGTAATTCTCTCTAAAACAGCTTCTCTTCTGTATAATTCTTCATTTGCATCAATTACAGGTCTTAAAGAATTCAAAACCTCCTCAACTGCCTGCAAGAACTCAGCCTCGTTCGCATTCTTTTCCTTAACCTGAGCAAGTACCTCATCAACGTATGACATCTTATTTTCCTCCTTAAAAATATATTTATGCATATAATACATAAGCGTTTTTTCAACTGTTCTTTATTATAGTAAAGGACCTTAGTTATTGCAAGCTACGAGCAATCCAATTAAATATTATAAGGTATTTTCTCCTTTAAGATTTATTTTCTTAACCAAAATGTTCATATTCATAAGTTTTCTTTCTCCACCACTTAACAAAATTAAGCAAACCGTGTTATAACCAGCATACATGTAATAACTTTCAAATTATAATAGTATAACAAACAAGCTCTCAAAACCTCGAAAACTCTATGTTTTACACATATCCGTACAAACCGCGAACCGATACCTCTCCTGAAACTACCGATTGGATTGTCTTATCCTCCATTTGAACCAACAATTCTCCTTTTTCATTAATACCAATTGCAACCCCAACCGATTCTCTTTCACCAAGAAGCCGGACCTCTTTATCACGATTCACCAACAATTTATTATAGTCCTCCATTAACACAGACATATCTTGTGTCTTCAAAAATTTTTCCAATAGCACCTCAAAACAGTTCAAAAAAGTTCCAATCAACTGCGAACAGTCCACAGCTTGACCGTTTTGCATTACAAGAGAAGTGGCCATAGACTTTATTTCATCATCAAAATCTGTTTGATTCGCATTTACACCCACTCCAACTACCACATATTTCAAACCATCTTCCCCGACACTACTTTCTGTTAGAATTCCACATAATTTTTTACCATCCAACACAATATCGTTAGGCCATTTGATCTGCGGGTTCAATCCACTAATTTTCTCTATCGTTTTCACTAATGCCATTGCTACCACCAGGGTAATCTGAGATGCATTCACTGCCTGTATATCCGGTCTTAACAACACCGAAAAGTAACAGTTCCCCTCTGGAGAAAACCAATTACGCCCTCTTCTACCTCGACCTGCCGTCTGTCTTCTAGCCACTACAACCGTTCCATTTATCACATTTTTCTCACCAAGTTCTTTTGTTCGTATATTTGTGGAATCCATACACTCTTCAAATATGATATTTCTCCCAAGCCATTTTGTCTGCAAATGTTGTTTAATTGCCTCTACCATCACTAACCCCTATCTTTCACTCATCCTCTTCCGAATCAACGAATTTTAAATTCCTTCTTTCTAGTCATTCACTTCTTTCGAATCCGTAACCGCCTCAGCCTCCTCCTTTTTCAGCTTAATCATCCCATAAAGCGCTTCACCGACATTCACATTTCCAGCAAATGGTATCACATATTGTTCCTTACCAATATAAATCTGTATCATACTATAGTCTAAGTTTTCGTTAGGAACCACATAGCCAAGCTCTGTAATATCGCCATACGATATTGTCTGTTCTCCCTTATGCAGCTTCAAGGTCATCGTTTTATCCAAAAAAACATAGGTAATATCATATGCCTGAGGTCTAAATGTATCCCTTAAAAGATTGACTCCATACAACAAGCACCCTACACATAACAATGTAATAATGATATTTTTACGACCTTCACCAAATATCAAATACCCAAAACGAGCCAAAGCAATTATTATAAAAATCAACGCTGTTACACGCAATGCAATACGATTTTTTTTGCTCTTTTTTACAGTATGTTCCATCTCTTTTCTCCTTTACATTGTGATATTACTTTCTTTTCTATGCCATATATCACTGTATAGCTAGCATCCTTAGTAAAAACTACACACCTTTAGATTATACGACATTTCGATAAAAATACCAACACAAAAGAAAGAGGATATTATTTTACCCTCTTTCTATACACAAATCTCTGTTCATTCTCACATAACACATCTTATCTATATATAATATCTTCTCGTCCGGGACCGTTGGAAATCATCGTAATCGGAAAACCAATTTGTTTCTCTATAAATTCAATGTAATTTTTACAATTTGGGGGTAGTTTCGCATACTCCTTAATACCTCTGATATCAGAATTCCATCCCGGAAGAACTTCCAGTACAGGCTTAGCTTTTTTTAGCTTTCCAGTAGTTGGAAAATCTGTTGTCACCACACCATCTATTTCATATCCAACACAAACTGGTATTTTTTCCAAATATCCCAAGACATCTAAGACTGTAAACGCCACATCTGTGGTGCCCTGGATTCGACAACCATACTTCGATGCCACACAATCAAACCACCCCATTCTTCTAGGGCGTCCCGTTGTCGCACCATACTCGCCACCATCGCCACCACGACGTCTTAATTCATCTGCATCTTCTCCAAAAATCTCACTGACAAAAGCACCCGCACCAACCGCAGAAGAATATGCTTTGACAACTGTGATGATTTTCTTAATATCATAAGGCGGTATACCTGCTCCGATTGCACCATACGCCGCCAACGTAGAAGAAGATGTTACCATAGGATAGATGCCATGATCCGGGTCTTTCAAGGAGCCCAACTGGCCCTCAAGCAATATATTCTTTCCTTGTCGAATCGCTTCGTAAAGATATGCAGAAACATCACACACATAGGGAGCAACCATTTCTCGGTACTCTAACATAGTAGTATATAGCTTCTCAACATCCAACGCCGGTTTGTGATACAAGTACTCTAACAGAATATTCTTCTGTACCACCACCCGTTCTAGCTTTTCTCTGAGTGTAGCTTCATCAAACAGTTCCGCTACTTGAAATCCAATTTTTGCATATTTGTCCGAATAAAATGGTGCAATACCTGACTTTGTAGAACCAAAGGATTTGCCTGCAAGCCTTTCTTCCTCATACTCATCAAACAAAATGTGGTACGGCATCACAATCTGTGCACGGTCCGACACAAGTATCTTTGGCACTGGAACACCACGTTCCACTATTTCTTGTATTTCCTCAAAAAGGATTGGAATATTAAGTGCTACACCGTTACCAATGACACTGGTAGTATGATTGTAAAACACTCCCGAAGGCAATGTATGCAACGCAAATTTTCCATAATCATTTACTATCGTATGTCCTGCATTAGCACCACCTTGATAGCGGACAATAATATCCGCCTCCGCACTTAACATATCTGTAATCTTACCTTTTCCTTCATCACCCCAATTGGCTCCTACAACCGCTTTTACCATTTCGATACTTCCTTTCATAATATGTTGCAAACAGCTAATGAATAAAAATACATTCATTTCATCCAACTCAAGTATATCCCGCGCCTTCCCATAAGTAAAATTAATATTTCTAATATTAGACATAAGCTCTACTTATGACTAGTGCGTACTATATCCACTCTCCTTATGTCCTCACTACGTTATGATACGTTATGATAGTCCTACACTCGCAACTATTACTCCTGTAAGATCATTTACTTTATAGCGAAATTTCTATAAAGGAACAAAGAGTTTGCTTGCAAACTCTTCGCGCGCGAGCGGTGTCCAAAGGACAAACTTCTTTTCCGCGAGCTGCGCATCCTCGCGGAGCGTTTTTTACTTTATAGGACAATTTCAACGAAATTTCCTATAAAGTAAAAAAGCTCTACTTTAGTTCATCCTAAAGTAGAGCTATAATCGAGTAAGGGGACACTCGATTCCTATAAAAGAGAGGACAATTACGCAACACGAATATTCTTCTCTATAAATGTCTTAATTAAAGTTTTTTCCTTTTCTGTAGTAATTGGATCAAGCACAATTCTGCCGTTCTCCTTGCTATACATACATGCATATAAATCTACCTGCTTGCCGGATACTTCCTTTGCATTGTCTGCCTCAGTGTAAATCAAGTAGCGCTGTCCATTCTCCGGATTCTCTACTACACTTAGTCCTACATAAGTAATTTCCTTACCTTCTTCATTCACTAATTTAAATGTGTTATTTGCTTCCATAATACTTATATTCCTCCTTATACTCTTGAAATAGTACCTTTATGCGCAATCACAATTACGCTCATCATCTTCTTTTTGCTATCTTTGTTCACAAAACTTTCTGTAATTCTCTATCTATACCACTTTTGTAAAACATTGATAGCATATCTCATCACAGTTCTAACTGTGCATTGTTTCATTCTCCAACAGCTCTCGTAGCTTCGTTGCAGCTACTGACATACTTGTCCGATTATCGATAATCAAGCACATATCGCGTTCCGGAATCTTCTTCTTAAATTCCAATCGAAAAAGTTCTCCGCTTCCAAGCTGCTCCTTTGCAAAGTCTTCCACAACACACCCCACACCCAAATTTCTCTTTGCAAACTGCACAATCATCTCACTGGTTGCCAATTCAAATTCTGGTGTGACTGCTATATCATTCTTCGCCAAATAGCTATCCATATATTTTCTTGTACTGGTATCTCCCTCCAAACAAATGAGCGGCAATTCTGTAAGCTTATCAAAATCAAGCTTCTTACCCTTCAAATCTTGGAACTTATCCCCCGCCACAAACACATCCTGAATCTTACGAACCTTGAAAACGTCAAATTGTGAATCAACTTCAATGGGTTTGGTCACGACCCCAAAGTCAATTCTTCCTTGATTCAGGTGGTCAATGGTCTGCGGCGTCGGGGCATTCGTAACCGTAACCTTAATCTCAGGATAAAGTTGATGAAATCTCTCCAGATACGGAAGTAGATAAAACTGCAACGTCATATCACTGGCACCAATTCGTACCTCTCCATATTCCAGATTCATCATCTTGGTAAGCTGTTGCTCGCCTGCCAAAATGGTTTCATAACCGTTCCCGACATAAGAATACAGTAAAGTTCCAGCGCGGGTTAAACTGACACCTTTCGCACGTCTGGTAAAGAGCTCAATCCCTAATCCCTGCTCGAGCTGTTTGACAGCTTGGGAGACGGCAGGCTGTGATATACAGAGCTTCTTCGCTGCTCCAGTAATGCTATGTTCGGTGGCTACGTGATAGAAAATCTTATAGTACTCCAGATTGACATTCATATAATCTCTCCTTATGGCTAACCGATTTCCCATAAGCAGATTATATACCATATTTTTAGGTTTGTACACCCCTAAAATGATGATTTTTTTACTTTTTTTCTTGGTTTTTTCAAGGTTTTTCGCACTTTAATATACAGAAATATACATTTTTCTTGTATATTTATTAGTTGTTTTGTGTTTTTGATACATATAAGCCTAGCTTATACAACGTATCCCCAGTGATGAACCTTACTTTGTCCATTTCCTTCTTAACACACAAAAAAAGAACCAGGTTCTGCTTTATACAAAACCTAGTCCTTTGACACCACCTTATATTAGTCTTTTCATCTTACTCGCCCTTAACCCAAAGCGAAATCAGCTTCTCTCGTATCGAGTCATAGTGTTCATCAATCAAACCAAAATCCATCTTCTTATAAGACCATACAGCCCCACCAATTTGATTCTTTTCAAACACTTCATGAACATCCTGAAACCACCTGTAGGTATCTTCAATTGGCGCCTGATCAATCACACCAAATTCGCCACAATACAAGCCTACACCTGCATTCTTTGCTACATCTATAGCCTCCTGTATCATCTCCTGCACAAACTCGACTCCCATTACATTCGTATGTGCCTTAGTTACCACTTCGCCCTGATATCCTAACACCTTAGACTTTTCATTATAGTATTCCATCGATTCCGGATAATAAATCGTCTCTTCCGGATCCATATTTGGCACCCAGTAAGCTTTCTGGTGCGTAAATAACAACGGTTCATAGAAATGGAAGGTAAAGATGATATTCTTATCCTCTGGAATTTCTAATAATTTCAAAGTTTTCACACTATTCCACTGAATTCCACCATAGATAATCGGCGCATCCTTCGTCACAGTACGAATCGCGCTTACCGTTTTTTTAATTAAAGCATTCCAAGCCTCTGCATTTTCCTTTTCCACGACTTCATTTAACAGTTCAAATGCCACATTGTCATAAGAGGCAAATTCACTGACAATGCGAACCCATAGCTGAACAAATCGCTGTTGTAATTCCTCACTTGCAAACAAGTTATTCTTTTCCGCATCCCCTGCATCATTAAAATCATAGCCATAAGCCTTGTGCAAATCAATAATTGCATTCATATTGTATTTCACACACCAGTCTAGCACTTGCTTAATATATTCATATCCTCTTACAATCGGTTCACCATTTTCTGTCTCTAACACTTCATAATCCACCGGAATACGGACATGATCCATTCCCCACTTTGCAATTCTCTCAATATCATCTTCTTTGATAAATGTTTCATAGTGCTGTACTTCATGACAACACTGTGACAACCAACCACCCAAATTAATCCCGTGTTCTAATTTCATAACCTTCTCCTTCCTACATTTACTACCGTTTCATTTTATATTTGTATATTATCATATTTTACATGCCGGGTATATCGTTTTCATTTCTTTTTTATAAAATTCGTGCTATATTTTATATAAAAAAAGATTTGAGAAAGGAATATGATATGAGTCTACAAAAAGAACTAGTTTATCGAGAATTTGTTCAACGGGAAACCGAAATATTACGCGCCCCCTATAATCCAGAGCTTGAATTTTATTCCGCTATCAAGTCCGGCAATATATCTAAGGTCCGTCAACTCTGCCAAGAACAATTAATTGATAAAGTCGGTCTAGGTATTCTATCCGATAATCCGCTCCAAAATATGAAATATCATTTTGTAGTAACCACCGCGCTAGCTGCTAGATATTGCATCGAAGGCGGAATGGAATTATCAACTGCCTATAGTTTAAGTGATTTCTACATCCAAAAAGCCGATAAATGCAAGACAGCCAAAGAGGTTTCTAACCTTCACCCCCTTATGTGCGAGGACTATACAAAAAGAATGAAAGCTCTAAGAAAGCAAAAGGTATGCTCAAAACACATCGCAGACTGTTTAGATTATATCTATGATAATCTACATACACGAATAACAATAGAGGATTTATCCGAACACGTTAAGCTCAATCCATCTTATCTATCACGTTTATTTAAGAAAGAAATCGGAGTACCTGTCAGCAATTATATTCAAGCCAAAAAAATTGAAACCGCAAAAAATATGCTCATTTATTCCGAACATACTCTATCGGAAGTCGCATCTATTCTTGCCTTTCCAAGTCAAAGCTACTTTACTGAAATCTTCCGAAAACGCACCGGCATGACACCATCCGAATATAAGACACAGCATTTTAGAAATATTGAACTTACCAAGCACTAATTACAAAAAAGGAAGATATATGACTCATCATCATATATCTTCCCTCTATTTTGCTATTTCCAAATTATACAGCACTTCTCTTATTGATGTAACAAAGTCTTACAACTGTTCAAACACCTCGCCGATCCGTTCATGAATCATCAATGTCGCCCGAACGCTCTTTGCGGTATCGTCCATATTGATAACCACAAGATGCTTTCCTCTGAAATAATCAATAAATCCCGCTGCAGGATACACTGCCAAGGACGTTCCTCCGATAATCAGCACATCTGCCTGACTAATATATTGCTTGGTCTTTTGCATCGTTTCATAATCCAAGCCTTCCTCATACAAAACCACATCCGGCTTCACCGTTCCACCACATTCACAAGTCGGAACACCTTTCGCATCAACCACATATTCCACAGGATAAAATTTCCCACAACGCTCACAGAAATTACGATGCACACTACCATGTAACTCTAAAACCTCTTTGCTGCCTGCCGCTTGATGTAAGCCATCAATATTCTGGGTAATTACCGCACGCACCTTTCCTTGGGCTTCTAACTCCGCAAGCTTCTTATGCGCCGCATTGGGCTTTGCATCCAACGCAATCATCTTACTCTTATAAAATTCAAAAAATTCTCCTGTATTCTGTCTATAAAAGCTATGACTAACCATTACCTCCGGTGGATACTTGTACTTCTGATTATACAAACCATCTACGCTACGAAAATCCGGAATACCACTTTCAGTAGATACTCCTGCGCCACCAAAAAATACGATATTATCACTTTCAGAAATAATCTTCTTTAGCTGTTCTATCTTCTCCATTGACTCCGTATGTAGCACAACCATCGCCCCTTTCCACCAAAACATATTAAACTATAATGCTAATTCATATTACGTGCAATCAACAGCCGGCCCCTTCCTGAATCGCCTCACAAACTGCCTCCATTGCCGCTTCCTCATCAACACCCTCACAGAGAATTTCAATTTCATCTCCCTGTTGTATTCTTGCCGCCAGCAATCCTAACACACTTTTCGCATTCGCAATCTGGGCATCTTTTTTAATCTGAATCTTGCTTTGATATTGCAAGCTCACTTCTGCTATTTTTCCTGCTGGACGTAAATGCAAACCAGCAATTTCAGCAACCACAAGCTTTTGCGTTACCATAGCACCCCTCCTATGCTAATCCTGACTGCCAATCTCCACTTCGACAGTTATTGTATCTAACACTTCTATACCTTTTATATCCTTCATATTAACCGTAAACGTGTAGGTACCCGGTCCATATCCCGTCACATCAATTGACGGAACAAAATTCTCAATCTCTAAATTCTCTAAGTCCGCTTTCAAACCTCTCACAGACAGAGTATAACTAATCGGTCCCTTAAAGGTATAACTATAACCTTCTTGCTTTCCAATCATTGTAATATCATTTGGCACAAAATAGAGTTCCTTATCCTCTATTTTTTCAATTACAATCTTAACCATGACCTCTTGGTTTGCATCCACTAAAGTAACTCCCGCCGGAAGGTAATCCAAAAGGCTTACTGCCATTTCCATATCCTTATAGCAATTATTCACATCGATATTGTCAATCACAATTTCCTGTACCAACTCTAAATCTGCAGGCTCACCAACCACTTCTATTGTTGTTGGCTGGTAATCAATGCTGGCAATTGCATATCCGTCTCGCACATCACCAGCCGGTGTTATTTTAACAGTCAACTCCTTCGTCTTCATAACCTCCACAAGAACATCTACACTCTTCACATCATACTCAAACTTACTAGAGTCAATCACTTCACCATTTCCGTCAATAAAAATCGGTTCCGCAACAGTAGTTATATTCTCACTTGCACCTTTTACATCCACATCGACAACCACTTCACGAATATTACTCACAACACTTTGTGCACCTTCAACCGTTATCAAATTCGGAGTGGCGACCTTATTGCGAATAGCATACCCTTCCGCAACCTCCGATGTAGTTCTCACTGTAATCGGATATTGTGTCTGCAACTTATCTTCCACAGCAACTACTACTGCATTATTTCCATAGGTAATGGTTAAATCCCGACCAATCGCACTGCTAACCGCAGACACCTCCACCATAACCGCATTGGTAATGGACATCTTCGACAAATCCGCAGTCGCTTTGAAATCTTCACTCGTCAGACTCTCCACAACAGAACGTTTTCCTTTTACCACAATATCTACCGTTGTTCCATCCGGCACCTCGTACACCTTATTCTTTTCCGTAATAGCTGAACCATTAATAAACTCTATCTCAATTCCCGAAATCTGTTTGGTTGTCTTGTAGTCATCTACATTCGCAACTACAATCCATATCACAAACGCTATGATTAATGAGACTAGCTTTAATCCAATATTATTTAGCTTTTTCATGTTTACCAAAACCTTTCCACCATTTCATTTTCGTGGTAATCGTTTCTTCTTTCTTCAGTTCATTTATTCTATCTAAAAATTTATCCCTCGGAATATTTCGAATGATGGTACCATTATGTGCAAGGGATACTGCTCCCGTCTCTTCTGATACAATTACGGTAATACTGTCTGACACCTCACTCACACCTATTGCCGCACGGTGTCTGGTACCCAACGCTTTATTAATATCCAAATTATCCGACAATGGCAGATAACAGGTCGCACTCGCAATTCGATTATCCCGAATCAAGACCGCGCCATCATGCAGCGGGGTATTATGTTCAAATATATTAACCAGCAACTGGTTACTCACCTCAGCATCTATCGTAATACCTGTTCTTTCATAATCACCTAACCGAACATCCTGCTCAATCACGATCAGCGCTCCGGTCTTTACTTCAGACATTGCATAAGCCGCCTTTGCAATTTCATTCAAAACCTTCTTATCCAGTTTACTCGCTTTATCTTCGCTATCGGAATTAAAGAAAGATGCCAGGATATTTTTGCGTCCCAATTGTTCCAACGCTCTTCGAAATTCCGGCTGAAAGATAATAATCACCGCAATAACACCTACACCAATGGTCTTTTTCAAAATCCACAGTATTGTGTTAAACTGAAGCGCCAACGCAACGCCTGCGAACACCAAAACAACAAGAATACCCTTGATTAACGTCCATGCCCTTGTCTTTTGAAACCATAGCATAATGTTATATACCAAAATTGCTACGATTATAATCTCAATCGTATCTGTAATTGTAATTCTCGGAATATAGAACCAATCAAAATAGGTTCTAAGATAATTAATAATCTGTTCCAACTGTCATCCATCTCCATTTAATTATGTGTCTTTGAGTTAATATGTTTTACATTCTTATTAGACTCTGCTACAGACAATTTCGGAATTGCCTTCACATAGTAATAGTAATCATCATCTTCAAATTGTAATATTTCCGTCTGTTGATAATCCACCATCCCTTTACAAAACTGAATCACAAAAGCCATCAAAACTCCCACAAAGCTTCCAATCAACACAGAAGACAATTTCACATCCAGGGAAAGGGTTACACTTCCTACCAAAAACAAAACCAAATTCAAAATGCCACCTACAATAAAGGAGACAATCCATGAATTTACAAAAGACATTCTATAAATAATATATGTTACCAGTATAACACAGGCAAACACCACAAACGTCAACAACATAAACTTATTATTTACTAACAAATCAATTATATACTGATATCCTTGAACCGTCTCGGTATCCTCCGTTACAGTTGCCAATACATTTGATACATCCACTAATCCTTCTTGATAATAATATAAAAGCACTCCAAAGATTGCTGGCACAATCGCAGCCGGACCGACCAAAAAGCCAAGAACAATCGGCAGCGCATATGTAACATTAAACACATAACACATCGGTACAATCAAAGTAATAATTCCGGTCTTCGGAGCCATTCTCATGTAGCCGCAATAAAAAACCAAAGCCAACACCAACGCTACAAATGCCACATCTAAAGACACCTTAACAGAATGTAATACAATCATCACGCCACCAATGCCGGTCAATATTTCAATCGGCAAAAATGCACAAACAACTGCCAAACCCAACAACAATACAATATTATCTAACGCTGCAAAATATCCCATTCGACTATTCAAAACAAGAAAAACAATAAGCGCAAAGATTCCTTTTCCAATCGGAGTCACAATATAATCATAACGGCTAAAAAAATTCTTTATGCCATTTCTAAAACTCAATAAAGTCGTCACCGATTACCACTCCTTCCTTTGCTTTCACTACTTCCTTCTGACTCTCCTCTTGAAGCTTTTTCAAATGATGATTATATATAATAATATTCGGTCTGGCCTTCTCATAGCGCCATGCATAAAGCACCCTCGCCACAATCCAATAGATTACAATCCAAACCACATATATAACTAAAATTCCGATTCCCAAACTCTTATAATCCAATTTGAAAATATTCGACAACAAATAATCCAGCTTGTAAACAACAATCAAAGCTGCAATTAGAGCAAAAGTAACGGTTGCTGCCACAATCGTTTTCAAAACATTCATTCTCACATAGTCTTTCTTGTAGTAGCCACTCATTGGAATCTCTTGTTTTCCGGCTCTGCGCTCATATATAGCAATCTTGCTCATTAGCTTGACATTCTCTTCACGAACCACGCTTGCAGCCTCCTTTCTCTTGTTACATATGTATATATATAATCAAGACACAACAATATAGCCATTATAGCATATGTGTCATCTTTTTTCTACTTGAACATTCATATTTCAAAAGCTTTTTTAGAAACCCAAAAAGCGTTCCTCATTTCTGAGAAACGCCCTTTTTATTTGCCTAACGATTTAATGTAATCAATCTGTGTTTTTGCATCAACTTACTTAAGTAACATAATATGGTATACTACGCAAAAACATACAAAAGGAAAGTTTTATTATGCATATATACATTGATGAATCGGGTTCTATCAATAATCATTCAAACTATGAGCGATATTTTGTGATAGCTCTGATTAAAATTATAGATAAGAAAAAGGTAACAAAGGCTTATAAAAGATTTGTTTCTAGTAATGCTGAACGATTAAAAGAATTAGACAAAGATAAATTTGATGATGATGGCAACATTCTTTTAAAATTCCTGTTATTTCAGCCGCTGTATCTTCATCAAGATTTCCTGTTGGCTCATCTGCAAGAATTACAATTGCATCAAAAGCCAAAGTGCGAGCAATGATTATGCAAAGTCAGGATTTATATGGAACTGGTCACAACAGGAAAAGCCAGCCCGAAAGAATTCACGGACTGGCTATATACTCAAAGTAATAATATTACTAAATTTACTATCTTTTCAAACCCTTAATAATGGGTGGCAACCTCAACACTTTGCTTTATCAGAGTTCTTCTTACGGACAATCAGCCTCTTAAAGCCTGCAAGCATACCAGGCAATACAAAGAGAATCAACAAAATTGCAGACAATGCACCAATAGCAATTGTGCGGCATATCTGTCCGATTGTCGGGTCAACGGCTGAGTAGCCAACGATACCAACCACAAGCACAATAATCAAACCAGATGTCATAATCGTGTGGATTGAACCTTTGTATGCTTCTTGAATAGCATCCTTCGTCTCCATCATCTTACAGTTTTCTATAAAGTAATTTGTAAAAAGAATACCATAATCAATCGTTGCTCCCATCAGGATACACTCTACAATCAGCAATGCCAGGAAGTATATGCTATAGCCCTGGAAACCGATAATTGCAACTGTTACATAAACCCCACATTGTACAACTAATACCAGAAGCAACGGAACAAGGAAGTTGCGGAAAGTAACCAGAACAATCAGGAAAATAGCAACAGATGTGAGCATTGTAATCATCGTTAGCTCATCATCAAACGTCTGCTGCATCTCATAACTCATGGCAGAGTTACCAATCAGGTTAATCTGACCGCTAAAATCACTGCATTGTTCGTTCAGCCAAGAAATTAAATCTGTAGTTTCCTCTGATTCAACAGGTAATGTCGTGTAAATAATCATACGTGAATGATTTTCAGACTTCAACATTCCAACGCCATCATTCAATGTGCCCTGAACGTCAGTAATCTGACTGCGCATCTCATCATCAATAAAAGATGCAAAACGATCATCTTCCATAACAGAATCACACAAATGATCCAGCAACTGTTCAATAGACAGTTTCCAAGAAGAATCTGAATTCTGCTGTGCAGCATAGTAAAAATATAACAGTTCCACTGTATTTGCATCCAGTTCATCTGTCAATGCACTCAGAATTCTCTGTGTTTCAGATGCTGTATATTCTTTTCCTGATACGACCGCGTCAATCATAGTCTTTGCACCAGTCAGCATTTCTTTACTGTCTGCATCAAGCATATCCGCAAACTCTTCATTATTCAGCACATCACTATTCAGGAAATTTACCATCTTCTGAACAGACATTTTCCAAGAAGAAGTGTCTCCATGCTGACTAATGTACAGCAGATATAACTGTTCAATTTGACTGCTATCCATGCCTAACAAGTCTGCCAATGCTGAAGGTTTGTATGAAGTGCCCTCAATCGTGCCGTTCATTAATCCCTGCATCATAGACAACTGGCTCATAGTGTCAGAGCCCATCATAGAAGCAAATGTACTCTTATTATTCACGAGGAAGTTGACCACCGTCTGCAAAGAAAGTCTCCATCCATCTGACTTTCCCGTACTTGCATCGTGGTAAGTAAACAACATTTTCAACATACTCTTATCCATGCCAAGCATAGACGCCAGTTTTGAATATGAGAACCAGGTCCCCTTGATCGTTGCATTCATTAATCCCTGCATCGTCTTCAACTGTATCATGGTTTCACTGTCGAGCAAAGCAGACATCGCAGAATCTTTTAAGATGAAATTCACTATTCCCACCATCGACATCGTCTTGCCCGAGGTATCACCACCGTAGTATAGACGGAAAATCATTGTAATTAAGCTTTCATCCATACCGAAAGTCTGCGCCAGAGTCGCAGTATCAAGTCCTTTACCAGATGCTGCAAGCTGTATCATTTGATTCAGCGTTGTCAGTTGTGTCTTTTGCTCTTCACTGAAATTTCCAGCATAGGCTTCGTTATTCAGAACTGTATTCACAAGGAAATTTGTAAATACTGGCAGAGAAATCGACTTTTGCGCTGCCAGGTTTAAGCCAAACAACTGCTGTACTTTTGTCGTTTCCATACTAAAAATCTGTGCCAGTGTAGCGGCATCCACCTTTTTGCCGGAAGCGGCCAAATTGACGATTTGGCTCAACTGCTGTAACTTTGCATTACTAGACTGCACAGAGAGCGCCACTGTCAAGAATTTCTGTAGCGTCATTGATTCTGCTCCGCTAGCTGCAAACATTGCCGCAATATCTTCTTCGCCCATTCCTGTAATACCTGCCAGCTTTTCTTTAGACAAAGCTTCTCCAGATACGGATACCTTGATGATTTGCTCCATTTGGTTCAACTGGGTTAGCTGTTCCCCTGCTGCCTGCGATTTTGCAAGTGTTACAAAATCCTCGAGTGCCATGGTCATAGATACCATTTCCTGCTGGAAAGAAGTATCGTTGGTCGACAGATACAGGAAGTACAACTGCGTCATAGTAGCTTCATCCATGCCAATTACGCCAGCCATCTGTGCAGGCGTCAGGGTCTGTCCGGATGCAGCAAGTTGTACCATGCTGTTCATCGACTGAAGCTGCGCCTTTGTCGCATCATCGAATGACTCTGCATACATTTCATTACTTAAAATATTATCATTTAAGAATCCCATGAACTGTGCCAATGTCATGGTCTTTCCACTTACATCCTGCACATTGTGCAGAGTAAATAACATTGCCACCATGCTTTCATCCATCCCCAGCATCTTGGCCAGTTCAGCAGAAGTATACTGTTTCTGCAAAGTAGTTTTATTAGTAAATTGTGCCAATGTATTTATTTGGCTCGAAACACTTTCATCCAGATATGTAGCAAATGTAGGATTCTTCATTACATCGTTCTGCAAAAAGCTTACAAAGGTTGGAAGTGTCATTTTGCCTGGCTTATAGCTGTCAGACATCGCGTAATAATAAACGAATAACATTTCAACCGTTTCAGCATCTATGCCCAGCAAATTTGCGATTTTGGTGTAGCTGAAAGGTGTTGTGATGTTATAGGTATTGGTAAACGTTTTTAACTGCTGCATCTTTGCCAAAGCATCCGAATCAAACATTGCGCTATAGGTCGAATCCGCAGCAACTTCATCCACTACAAACGAAGCAAAGGTCGGAAGTGTCATTGTTCCTAAATCTGCGCCACCATGCTGCGTATAATAATAAAGCAGGAGACTCTTAATGGTTTCTTCATCCATATCAAAAAATTCGGCCAGCCCCTGAATAGATTTCGCAGAAGTAAGATTCTCTGCATCAGCAAAATCAGCCAGACGATCCGCCTGCTCACGCATATCATCCTCAATTGCATCAGCAAATGTATCATTATTCAGAACCTCTTCCGAAAGGAACGTAAGGAAGTCCTCCATCTTGATTGGATAGGTCTTTCCATCATAATAATGGTAATAAATCAAATCAAGCAGTGCAGGGTCAAGACTCATCTCTTCTTCCAATTCCACGCCCATACTGCTTCCTAAATCGCCTAGCATGTCACTGAATTCTGTCGAAGTATATGCTTTACCCAGCAGATTAGGATAACCCAGTACCTGTTTTACACCATCGTAATTTTCCAATGCGTCTGCAAGGTTTGCCACCTTTTCTTCATCTTCATTGTCATAAATCATTACAAGCATATTGTCACTTGGAAATACGTCTGCGATTGGATCTTCATTTGCCAGATTATAACTAATCTGTGTATTTCCCTGCAGCGCATTAAATCCCACAAACATCACTATAAATAACAAAATCAAAGGATAACGGAAACGGTAGCTGAATCTTGCCACAGCTCCCATAGGAATATGAATCGATTTTTTCGCTGTTTTTACAAGTATCTTGTCGCTCAGAAGAATCAGGCATGGTAAAACCGTAACTACACATACCATACTTAAGAAAACACCTTTACCAAGCACGATACCAAGATCCTTACCTATCTTAAAGTTCATAAATACCAACGCCAAAAGACCCACAACTGTTGTCATAGAACTGCTGACTATAGAACTGATAGAATACTGTAGTGCCGATGTCATTGCTTCCTTATTTTCCAATCCCAAGGCTTTCTCCTGACGATAGCGATTGATTAAAATGATAGAATAGTCCATTGACAAAACTAACTGTAAAATCGCTGAAATAGAGGAGGTAATATCAGAAACCTCTCCAAGGAAAATATTAGTACCCGAGTTGATAACCACCGCAATACCAATCGTAAGTAAAAACAAGATTGGTTCAAACCACGACTCAGACATTATAAACAGGATAGTTAACAGTATCGTCATGGCAGTGGCTATCAATGCCGGAGTCAGTCCTTCGAAATCGCTGTCATTATTCTTAAATACAATGTTGTATTCCGAAAAATCATTTTCCAACGCATTTTCTATTGCCAGTTCTTCGTCGGATCCGTAATCATAAGAGGTACTGATTACAAATAATGAATAGGTTTCCTTGTTGTAATCTTCACTGTCATCGTGTGCAACACTATCCACATATGGCAGCTCCTCCAGTTCTGTAAGAAGCTCTCTTTTTTGCTCCTCATTTAATCCCTCAGCCATCACACGAATACCATTGGCTATTTCCATGGCAGGGAACTCTTCCTCCATAATGTCCACACCCATTTTCATAGAAGAATCATCTGGCAGATATTTGGTCATATCTGTATTTACGGATACATTCCGTGACATAACCATACAAACTATGGTCAAACATAGCATTACACCAAGAATCCAGTATCGTTTCGATACTATAAAATCAGATATTTTTTTCATTATATATGCAAACCTCCTCGTTGACAAATACTAACACACATAATATAATCTACACATGTCGATTCTGCAACCGACTGATTGTTCCCATTTGTTTTAAAGTAAACACTCACGCTTCATATGTAGAATTGGTATCCAATAAGGATTCATTTGTAGGAGGATTTATAACATGCCAGAAAAAGTGAACCAGCGCATTATGCTGACAAAGCAACTTCTCAAAAACAGTTTAATCGAGATGCTCAAAACAGAGAGCATTTATAAGCTTTCCATTCGAGATTTATGTAATCATGCCGGAATCAACCGTTCCACATTTTATAAACATTACGGAAATCAATTTGACCTATTAAAAGAAATCGAAAATGATTTTATAGCGGATCTACTCACATTTGTCAAAGAGTATCCACGAGATATTCAATATGCTTTTTGCCAGATTTGCCATTACATAGAAAAAAATATTGATTTATCAAAGCTACTGCTAAACGAGAGTACAGATTCCAATTTGCCTGAACGCCTTTTCTCTCTAACTTTCATACAACAAGAAATGCGCAAAGTTTTTAAGGAGCAATATACAGACGACCAATTTTCCTATCTATCCTGCTATATTACATATGGCTGTTTTCACTCAATCCGACTTTGGATCAATAAGGAAAATCGTGAATCACCTGAGGAATTTTCCAAATTAATCACTGAAGCCACTTTGCCGGTGCACGAACTAACAAAGGCTTAGATAACAAAAGGGATGCGAATCCCTTTGCTTAATAACCGCCATTTGAAAATGGTAGCTTTCTTTACAAAAACAGCACCATATATACCGGCAGATAATGAATTGCCTTCTCCCATTTATAATACTTGGAGAAAATCATGAATATCTACCGGGCAATTTTCTCATACTAATATAAATATATTTACCTCCCAAATCCATTGTTTTTCTCCCAAATCTACAACATAATTGGGATAAAGAATGTCCCTATTGGGAGAAAGGTTGATTAAATGAAAGTATTTGATTATTCAATTTTATCAGATAGAACATGGGATAATGAGATTGTTTCTTATCTTACACAAATCCATGAATACAAAGGAAAACAAGAATTATACATTAGACAAAAACATGTAGAATTAGAACGATTGATTGAAATAGCCAAAATACAAAGTACCGAAGCATCCAATCGAATCGAAGGAATTGTAACTACAAATGCTAGACTAAAACAATTAGTAGAAAATAAGACATCGCCATTACACCAAATTACATTCTACAGCTTCATGGCGAAATGCTAAAATACACAGCTTTTTCTTATGCAGGCAGATTTAAAACAGCCGCTAATGAAATAGCAAAAACACTACCGGATGGAACTAAGGAAGTAATCTTTACTCCACTCGAACCTTATGAAACACCGGATGCCGTAGCATCATTATGTGAGACTTTTAAAAATGAACTTAACCGAGGGATTATCGACCCCCTAATACTTATCCCTTGTTTTGTCCTAGACTTTTTATGCATCCCTCCTTTCAATGACGGTAATGGTCGTATGAGCAGACTCTTAACATTGCTCTTGCTCTATAAAAGCGGATACATGGTCGGACAATATATCAGTATTGAAAAAGCCATTGCGGAAACAAAGGAAAGCTACTATGATACTCTTGCCATCGCAGACCACCGATGGTTAGAAGGTGAAAATGACCCAAAAGAATTTATCAAATACATGCTTGGCATTATTCTCTCCTGCTATCGGGAATTCGAAAACAGAGTGAGCTTTGCATGGCAAACCGGAGCAAAAAGTACTTCCTATGATATCGTGAAGCATTACGCACAAACCAAAATCGGCACCTTTACAAAGCAGGATGCCCTTATTGCCTGCCCAAGCCTTGGTAGTTCTTCTGTTGAAGCAGCTCTAAAGAAACTGGTCAGTGATGGAACCATTAAACGACTTGGTTCCGGAAGAAAAACACATTATGTCAGAACAGTTTTCTCTTTTTAAATCCGTAATTTTCTATATTTTACGGACTTTAATTAAATTATCGTATCATACCACTATTCAAATAATTTTCCCCAGTACGTAAAATCTTCCTTTCCAAAATTATTCCAAAAACACAAAAAGGCATCTTTTCCAAATCAGTCCATTTCAATCCACCATAAAATGTGTATTCGTAACACTAATTTGGTCATGTTATTCCTGTGTGGATTACCTTGATATTCCTGCGGATTCCTTTAAAATCAAAGGCTCTTGAGCGTTGGGATTAATACTACAGCAAATCCATCTACGTCCGTTTCAGTCCATCTTGTTCTGCTATTATCCAAGTTTCCATCTTTGATACGACCCGTCATAGTCCAGCATAGTCCAAGTTTTCGTCGTAATCGTGTCGTAAAAGATTTCTTCTATGGATAAAGACGGATTTATACGCTATTTCCTTTCAATCCCAATCAAGTCGAAGTCTCCGTTCCAATATGTGTAATATTACCACAAATCGTTACATTAATAAATAAAAACTTCTTTCGCTATTCTTTTTTCAAAAGATATTGGACTCACTGAGTCCAATATCTAAAAAAACTCATGTCTGCATAATTGCTACATAACCATAATCTTGTTTTGAAGGTTATCTAAGATTTCCTTTTTCTTTTCTACCGTAGCCTCTGCGTAAATATCCATTGTAGTAGATATATCGGCATGCCCCATAATAGATTGAATCACCTTCAGGTTTGTTTCATTCTCGCAAAATCTGGTACAGAATGTATGTCTTAAATGATGAGCCGAAAAATGTGGGAGTAAGAAGGGTTCTCTATCTTCCTTCTCTGCATTTGTAGTTTCTTCTGCATTATAGGCTTCATATATATTCTTGATTGCACGATTGATTGCTTGTGGCAAATATACATTTCCTTCAGCAGTAGTAAAAACAAAATTCGTATATCCATCTACTACCTGCTTGCAACCACCAATGCATCGTTGAATTTCTAATTCTTCCAAAAATGCCTCGTACACCTCATCAATCATAGGAATTACTCTGCATCCCGCTTCTGTCTTAGGAGTATTGATACTTAATGCACTATACTTTTTCCCTTCTTCATTCTCATGTACTCGATACACAATATTGTGATTAATATCAATGGTTCGCTTCTCAAAATCAAGGTCATCCCACCGGAGTCCTAAAATTTCTCCAATACGTCCACCCGTTCCTAACAACACCGTCAGAATAGGCAACCAACCTCGGTATTCCACACTACTTTTCGCATAATTCATAAATGCCTTCTGCTGTTCTACCGTCAGAGCATGGCGTTTGACCTTCACCCACTCCTTACTCTTCTTAATCTCCATCATCACACAGTCCGCAGGATTATTTCTTATAATACAATCCCTTACTGCCATTGTTAATGTTGGATGAACAACCGTGTGGACATTTTCAACTGTCGCTGGTTTTAAGCCTTTCTCGCGCATAAGCGAATAATAAAATTCCTTTACATCCGAGTATTTGATTTTGCTGATGATACGTTTTCCAAACGTATCTCTTACAAAATGGTCATACATATACTTATAATTCATCTTAGTAGAATCTTTCAAATCATACTTCTGCGAATAATACTTATCAAACATCTCATTCAGGGTAATGCGGTCTGCCGCATCCGGATCTAGTCCATCTTCTCTGTCACGGATAGACTTACGTTCCTTTTGTCTGAGTTCCGGTAAGGTTTTCGCATAAATACTCTTTCGCTGACCGTACTTATTCGTATAGGTATATACATACCGACCATCTTTTCGTTGTGTCTCGCCCGTTCTCAAGGCATAGCCACGTTTGTCTTTTCTTGCCTTCGCCATTATCTTCACCTCGCATAAAAAATACGAGAATGATTATTGTTGCTTTTCTTCCTCTTCATAAAGGAGTTCCAAAGCCTTGATAATAACTTGTGTTTTTGTAAGTCCGCACTTTTCAGCATAGGCTTCTAATCGTTTTCTTTGCTCCGGCAGTAAACGCATCGTCATCGCTGATGACCTTGGCTGCTCTGCTTTCGGACGTCCCATCTTCGCCATCATTGTTACCTCCAAGCACTCCTCATACATTCATTATACTTTTTGTATCGCAAAAAATCAACACGATATTTTATTATCCAAGAATAAGCATCCTCGTCCATCATAATCCAACATTTTAATCTTTGAAGTTTTCCAAATAATCCTCAAAAATCTTTGTATTTACAAGAACAATCTTCCTTATATGATAGATTGCATTTGCTTCCTTTGCCAATTCCTGAAACGTATGAAGTCCCATAGAATAACGTGCCGCTCCCTCCTTGTAACGCACATACTTCTTATCTGTAATCTTCACATCAAACTCCGGCTTTTTCTTCTCCGTAGTCTGTTCACCCGTAGAATTCACATTTTCCTTATTCACCTGTTCCATATTCTTCATTCTCCTTTCCCACAAATCGAAATCCCAACTGCTTTGCTATCACCTTTTCAAATTCTTCCATCAGAGGAGAATCCTCATCAATATGCCCTACCTTATCAATCACTTGAATGCGGTCAATAGTAGTTGGTTGCTCCCCAAGAAAATTCGAAGTTTTCTGCAAATAACCTTTGACCTCTTCTGGGTTTACCACTACATGCACCGGATTTTCTTTTAACTTCCCCGTAAGAGGATACACATTTAATATAGTAGAAAACTGATTACTTTTGTTATTTGATAACACCAGGCATGGTCGTTCTCCCTTCTGTACTGATGATTTAGGAACCCCATTTAACACTGCGTATATAATGTCTCCCCGGCGAATATCATTCACCCTATATTTCTTATTACTTCTATTATTCATCTTCACCAAATCCTTTCACATCCATAGATAAATCATTGCCATCATCTACCGTAAACATCTTTCCTCCTGCTTGTACCACCATACCGATTTTGTAATAAGCATCTGGTAAACTAGTGGAAATACACTTCATATTGGCAACCACAATCCCCTGCGCCTGCTCCCTGCGAATCATTTCTACCATTTTAGAAAAATCACGATTTACTCCTGTTTGTCCTAGGACATCCCGGTGCAATGTCTTTACCAC
>CAYTOQ010000011.1:34130-35310 GCA_964439445.1 uncultured Clostridium sp.
TAAATCACCTCTTCAAAAATATTATCTTTGTGTTACTTTTGAAGGAAACAATTTGCCGGCTCTGTTTTCCCTGTGCTTTAATCATAATATATTTCAAGAGGTGAATTTCGACTTTGTAGGCATCAAAAAAGAGGAAAATAGACTTTGTAAGTCGATTTTCCTCTTTGCTAAAATATATTCACTATTTTTTATATCTTGTTATCTTTCTCCAATTTTCTGGAAATCCCATTTTTTCATATAGTTCTTGCTCCGCTATACTATCATGCTTCTTAAGATATTTATCAATTAATGCTTTTAGTTCCTTTATAAATTCCTTATACCATTTATCACTCAACATGTACCTTAACGCAATAACCACTGAAAACAAGTCATTTTTTCCTTTTATATATTGCGTTCCCTTTTGAGCAATATTCAATTTTTTATGAATAGTTAAATCTGGTATACTATCCGTTGTTCTATAGGTAAACAACCTTTCTCCGTGTGCACAAACATTTCTGAACTTAACTAATACAGCCAAAATAGAAACCATTTGTCTTTCATTGATACACGGGTAATTCCTACTGACTTTAATCTGTATATCCTGCGGAATCAACATATACATTTTAGATATATTTCCAAATGTCAACGCATTTGTCAGTACCCACAGCGGAACATTACTATATTTTCTTTGTGCATGATTTATGTAATGATAATCCGTCGGCTTTAACACATAACCTTCCAATATTTTTATTAGACGATCAATATCTCTTTTATTTTTTTTGCCGGCATAATTATAATTTGTTTTATCAAGATATTCTTTTTGATTCTCACCATTCTTCTCTGTGAAAAAATAAGATATTTCTGATTTTATTTCATTCTCTACTTTGATAAGATATTTTAAAAACAACTGCCTTAGTGCTTCATCAAAATAGTACAACTCAACAATATCCTCAAATCTTGTCCCATCCTTATATTTCTTCGTGGTTGCATTTTTGAAAATATCCTTATAGCCTCCAATTAATGAATAGTAACTGGTCTGCCTCAAAATCTCTTTTGCATATCCTTCATCATCAATTTGCAGATTTTTCTCATTCTTCAGTTTTTTAATTTGCTGGTCGTAACTCAAAAAAATCTTTGGCATGCATACCCTCTCCTTAAAGTAAAAAGAGGAGACCCCGCAGGTTCTCCCCCGGTCGCAGGC
>CAYTOQ010000012.1:0-17245 GCA_964439445.1 uncultured Clostridium sp.
AAATGGTGAATATATTATGAAGATATGAAGGAGTGGCAAAATGGAAGGCGAAGTAGTATCAAAGAATTTTATTGAACAGATTATTGATAAGGATTTGGCAGAGGGAAAATATGAAAAGATTGTTACTAGATTTCCACCAGAGCCAAATGGTTATTTGCACATAGGACATGCCAAATCTATCATCTTGAATTCAGGTTTGGCAAAGCAGTACAATGGTATTTTTAATTTGCGTTTTGATGATACCAATCCAACAAAGGAAAAGACGGAATATGTTGAATCAATCTTGGAGGATGTGAAGTGGTTAGGTGCAGACTTTGGTGATAAGGTATATTATGCGTCTGAGTATTTTGATGCAATGTATGAGGGTGCAATTAAGCTTATTAAAAAAGGAAAAGCGTTTGTGTGCGACTTAACTGCGGATGAGATTCGTGAATATCGTGGCACCTTGAAGGAACCGGGAAAAGAAAGTCCGTATCGCAATCGTAGTGTTGAGGAAAACTTAGACTTGTTCGAACGCATGAAAAATGGTGAATTTGCGGATGGTTCTAAGGTTCTTCGTGCAAAGATAGATATGTCATCTCCGAATATCAATATGCGTGATCCTGTTATCTATCGTATCGCAAGAATGACGCATCATAATACAGGAGATAAATGGTGCATTTATCCGATGTACGATTTTGCGCATCCGATTGAGGACGCTGTGGAAGGGGTAACGCATTCTATTTGTACTTTGGAGTTTGAAGATCATAGACCATTGTATGATTGGGTCGTTCGTGAATTGGAATTTGAGTTTCCGCCTAAGCAGATTGAGTTTGCAAAGATGTATTTGCAGAATGTAATTACAGGTAAGAGATATATTAAGAAATTGGTAGAAGATGGTGTTGTGGATGGATGGGATGATCCAAGATTGGTAACCATTAGCGCGCTTCGCAGAAAGGGAGTGACACCGGAAGCTATCCGTATGTTTATGGATTTGTCGGGGGTATCGAAAGCAAATTCCACATCTGATACAGCGATGTTGGATTACTGTATCCGTGAAGATCTTAAGATGAAGGCGAATCGTATGATGGCAGTAATTGATCCGATAAAGCTTGTGATTGATAACTATCCGGAAGGTGAAACAGAGTTATTAGAAATTGAAAATAATCAGGAAAATGAAGGGTTAGGCACTCGTATGGTGTCATTTAGCCGTGAGCTTTATATTGAACGAGAAGATTTTATGGAAGAACCACCTAAGAAGTATTTCCGTTTGTTCCCTGGTAATGAGGTTCGTTTGAAGAATGCATATTTTGTAACCTGTACAGATTTTGTGAAGGATGAAAATGGTAAGGTGGTAGAAGTACACTGCACTTATGATCCGGCTACTAAGTCAGGGTCTGGTTTTGAAGGTCGTAAGGTAAAAGGAACCATTCACTGGGTAGATGCAACCACGGCAGTGAATGCGACGGTTCGTTTATATGAGAACTTGATTGAAGAGGGTGAAGAAGTATTAAAGGATGATTATTCAAACTTGAATCCGAATTCACTTGTGGAAATGAAGGATTGTAAATTGGAGGCTGCATTTGCAAAGGTTGAGCCGGGAGAACGTTTCCAGTTCTTAAGACATGGATATTTTTGCACAGACTCTAAGGATTCCCGGAAGGATAATCTGGTATTTAATCGAATTGTTTCTATGAAGAGTTCGTATCGTCCAAAATAGGAGGAAAAGCTATGGGGTTGTTTTCAGGGCTAGAAGCTTTGGGATTTAAAAATGAGAATATGCAAGTCTACGAAACAAAGACAGAGGTAAAGACGGAAAATGCTCAGATTGAACAGACGATGCCTGTTGTCAATGAAGAAGAATGTTTGTTTCCGAAGACACATGAATGTCCAGTTTGTTATGAAAAGTTTAAAAGTTTAGCAGTTCGAGCTGGTAAGCTTCATAGTACAGGACAGGATGAAGATTTGAGACCATTATATCATGGAATGGATCCGCTTAAGTATGATGCAATTGTGTGTCCGCGTTGTGGATATGCAGCGTTATCGCGATATTTTAGCAATATGATGCCACATCAGGCGAAAACCTTACGGGCAGAAGTAAAAGCCAATTTTAAAGGGATGAATGTTAGTAATAACGTTTATGACTATGACGAAACGATATTGCGTTATAAAATGGTATTGATGTGTGATGTGATAGGTGGGGTGAAAAATAGTCGTAGAGCGTATACTTGCTTAAAGCTAGCATGGATTATTCGTGGTAAGCTAGAGCAGGATGCGTCTAAGTTAACCACTGAAGAGCGTGAAAAATTACAGTCTGATGAGTTAGAGTGTATTCAGAATGCGTATGATGGATATACAAAAGCACTTTCTAGTGAGACCTTTCCTATGAGTGGAATGGATGAACCGACGGTGTGTTATCTTGTTGCAGACTTAGCATTCAAATTGGGAAATTATAGAGAGTCATTACTATTGATTTCTCAGATTGTAACTAGAAAAGATTTATCATCACGAATTAAGGATAAAGCGTTAGAGTTAAAGGAAAAGATTCGTCAGCAAGTCAAAGGAGAAAGTAACTAGTTAGGAGTGTTATCATTGTCTAAAAAGTTAGAAAAAAACCAAAGATATATATATGTATTACTGAGCAGAACACATACAGTTCCAGCTAGATTGATTCGACTTTATACGAAGGAGCCATACTCGCATGCATCTATTGCTTTGGATATTGAACTGAAAGAATTGTATAGCTTTGCAAGAAAATATAGATATAACCCGTTTGACAGTGGCTTTGTAAGGGAAGACCTAGATAAGGGTGTATTTGGTGCGGATAAAAATGTCCAATGTAGAGTGTACGAGGTTCCTGTGACAGAGGAGCAATATGAACATATTCATGATGAAATTAGTCACTTTGTTAAGAATAAGGAAGATTATGGATATAATTATATTGGTTTATTTGGCGCAATGTTTGGGAAGAATGTTGAGGATGGAACACATTTCCTTTGTTCGCAATTTGTTTCTCATGTATTCTACAGAGGTGGTATTAAATTATTTTCTAAGGATAAAGGTTTGATTCGGCCGTTTGATTTTCATATGAAGCTAAAGGATAAGGAAATCTATGCAGGGAAGCTCAATGAATATAGAGATTTTTTGAAAAAATATGATCGGGATAAAGCATTGTATGCAAAGGAGGATTACGCAGAAGCAATGTAATCTGTTATTAGGTGTATAGTAAGAGCAGGAAAGAATGGATATTCATATATTGATATCATTGCTTTCCTGCTTTTTATGTATATACTTTGCTAAAGGTTATTCTTTTGTGTCGGGAGTGATAGCGCTATGTGTTTTTATGACTGCGCGTGGAAGTGCGTCTTTAGCATTTTTCCATGGCTCATTTTGGTAACGATAATCAAATTTGTTGATAAACCATTCGATATCCTCTTGCATACGCTCCATATTACTGAAATATACACTTTGAATGTCGGAGAGGAATTGCGTTAGTGTATCCTTTGAAAGTTCGTTACCAGCGCGGTCAAATAATAGACCATAGTGATAGGTGCAAAAACCTTTGCAATTTCTAAGCTTTTCAGGGAATGAGCTATCCTTTTTGTATAAATGAAACACGGTATCTACGTAACGGTCAAAGGTATCTCCCATACGATTGCAGATAAAACAATTATGACTTAGTTTATTTACATAAGCACCAACTCCGGTAGCCTCGGTCTGCTTTTTGAATAGTGATTTGCCGGTAGGAACGCTACTAGCAGAGAGTGATTTTAAGTCCTTTGTCACCTTTTGCATATGAGTGCTTAGAATGAGTGCAAGACCAAGACGATTTTTCTCCAAGTACAAATCTTGGATATGCTTTTCGCAAAAGCCGGCTTCATCAGTCATGGCACGGTTATCATCCTCCATGTAGCTTGGACCTAACGTGTATTCAATTGCATTGTGCTCTAATTCCTGCTTCATTTTGCACAAAGGACATTCGCAGTCGCTTTGAAAGGCATCATTTACAGGGATTGTGTATAATTGTTCCTTCATATAACCCTCCTAAATTCTTATAGCTTTAGTAATCATTATAACGAATATATGGTTTGCTAGCAATGAAAAAGTAAAAGAAAAGAGGGTGTAAGGTAGTCATAAATGAGATAATATTATAATAAAATAAATGCGAAGAAGTTGTGTTAACAGAAATGTCACAAATTATTTGAAAATTAGGGTTGATTTTTTATCAAAATAGAGTAAAATATAAGTTGTGTTAGCACTCTGGTAAAGTGAGTGCTAACGATATAAAAGTTAAAGAACAGTCATTGAGACTGATATAGGAGGAATTGAATATGAAGTTAGTACCATTAGGGGAAAGAGTTGTATTGAAGGAATGTGTAGCAGAAGAGACTACAAAGTCAGGAATTGTATTACCAACAGCATCTCAGGAAAAACCACAGTATGCTGAGGTTGTAGCAGTGGGACCTGGAACTGTTGTAGACGGTGAGAAAATTGAGATGCAGGTTAAGGTTGGTGACAAGGTTATCTATTCCAGATATGCAGGTAATGATGTGGAATTAGATGGAGACAAGTACATTATTGTGAAGCAAAGTGATATTCATGCAGTTGTTGAGGCATAATGCATTTGCTTTATAAGGGTTTTGTTTTGATGTTTCATTGAGAGAAATCCGAATGAGTAGACATAAGTAATTAGAAATGATGGAGGTTTTTTATTATGGCAAAAGAGATTAAATATGGCGTGGAAGCACGTAAAGCATTAGAGTCAGGAGTGAACCAGTTAGCAGACACTGTAAGAGTGACATTGGGACCTAAGGGAAGAAATGTAGTTTTGGCAAAATCATTTGGTGCACCACTTATCACAAATGATGGTGTAACTATTGCTAAGGATATTGAATTAGAGGATGCATTTGAGAATATGGGTGCTCAGATTGTAAAGGAAGTTGCTACTAAGACAAATGATGTAGCAGGTGATGGTACAACAACAGCAACTGTTCTTGCACAGGCAATGATTAATGCAGGTATGAAGAACTTAGCAGCAGGAGCAAACCCAATTATTTTGAGAAAGGGTATGAAGAAGGCTTGCGACACAGCAGTAGATGCAATTACTAATATGAGTGAGACAATTAACGGCAAGGAGCAGATTGCAAGAGTAGCATCTATCTCTGCTGGTGATGAGAATGTAGGAACTATGGTAGCAGATGCTATGGAGAAGGTTTCTAAGAATGGTGTTATCACAATTGAAGAGTCTAAAACAATGAAGACAGAGCTTGATTTGGTAGAAGGTATGCAGTTTGACCGCGGTTACATTTCAGCTTACATGTCAACAGATATGGAGAAGATGGTGGCAGAGCTTGACAATCCATTCATCTTAATTACAGATAAGAAGATTTCTAACATTCAGGATATCTTGCCAATTCTTGAGCAGATTGTTCAGAGTGGTCAGAAGCTTTTGATTATTGCTGAGGATATCGAAGGCGAGGCATTGACAACATTAATCCTTAACAAGCTTCGTGGAACCTTCCAGGTTGTAGGTGTTAAGGCTCCAGGCTATGGTGATAGAAGAAAGGCTATGCTTGAGGATATTGCTATTCTTACAGGTGGTAAGGTGATTACAGATGAGTTAGGTCTTGATTTGAAAGAGACTACATTGGATGACCTTGGTCGTGCAAAGAGTGTAAGAGTTGAAAAAGAAACAACAATTATTGTGGATGGTGCAGGTGCTGCGGCAGATATCGAGGGTAGAGTATCTTTGATTAAGTCTCAGATTGAAGAGACAACATCTGAGTTTGATAAAGAGAAATTACAGGAGAGACTTGCTAAGTTAGCAGGTGGTGTTGCTGTGATTCGTGTTGGTGCTGCGACAGAGACAGAGATGAAGGAAGCTAAGCTTCGTATGGAAGACGCTTTAGCAGCGACAAGAGCAGCGGTAGAAGAGGGTATCATCGCAGGAGGTGGTTCTGCATACATTCATGCAAGCAAGGAAGTTGCTAAGCTTACTGCAGAGTTATCAGGTGATGAGAAGACCGGTGCTGAGATTATTCTTAAGGCATTAGAAGCTCCATTGTTCCATATTGCTGGTAATGCAGGATTAGAGGGAGCAGTTATTATTAACAATGTAAGAGAGTCTGACCCAGGTGTTGGATTTGATGCGTTGAAGGAAACCTATGTTAACATGATTGAAGCAGGAATTATTGATCCAGTGAAGGTTACACGTTCTGCATTACAGAACGCAACTTCAGTAGCTTCTACCTTATTGACAACAGAGTCAGTTGTAGCTGATATCAAGGAAGATGTACCAGCTATGCCACCAATGCAGGGCGGCATGGGCGGAATGATGTAGTTATAACCTGCCGTGCAGAAACAAGAAAAGACAGTGTCTGAGCAAGCTTGCTTGCAGAAGACACTGTCTTTTCTTGTTTCTATAGGGCGGGTGCACTCTAGCGAGAAGAAGCAAAGCGGATTCGAGCTAGTGCACGGCAGGTTATAACTACAAAGTACAAGGCGCCAGGGCGGGTGCACTCTAGCGAGAAGAAGCAAAGCGGATTCGAGCTAGTGCACGGCAGGTTATAACTAAAACCACTTATAGGTTACCTTTTGTTCGTCAAATATCTTCCAACGTACCAAGTCATCTACCAATATGCATACTAGTGATAAAACAAGCCATATAAAGGAATATATAAGACATATTTGTCCGTATAAGTTATATGGAAGTTCTGAATAGTCCCATACATTCCAGCCCAGTTGTATATTTACAATATAACCTGTGAAAAATTCTAATGTAGTGATTATGATAGAAGAGAGAATCATTTGCGTGATAATCGACAAATGAATCGGTACGACCTGATTTAGCATTCCACAGAATACAAAAGCTAAACCACCACAGATAATCATTGAAAAATGGGAATATCCGCGAAATATAATTTCAATATAAAAGTACGCAAAACCACCTAACAAAAATAAAAATAGATATTTTGCTATTATAGGCATAAGTGTATGTTGTTTGCTTGGGAAATTCATAGTGTACCTCATACTATTTTTCTTTATATAAAATGAAACAGTAGTATTATTTGAAGGATGGAATAAAAATATACTACTAGGTAAAATTAGTAAAACTTAGATATTAATGAGAAAAATGGAAAAAAGAAAAAGACTGGTTTTGACTTGCCGAATGGGGCAAACTATTCAAACACCAGTCTTAAAACTCATTAAAACTATGTATCTCTAAATAAGATACAACACTATATTATGGCTCTAATGGAGTCATCTTAAGTCCCTTATACATCTTTGTATAGAAACTAATTTCATCTTGATATAATACATAACCACGTGCACCGTCTTTTACAATGTAAGCATACTTGTTTTTCTGAACGTTCATATATAAAACTTCATCAACATTCAGTTCCTTTGCTTTTGCCTTTGCTGTGTAGACATTGAGTGGTTCAAGTTTGAATTTCTTAACCGCCTGCTCGACTGTCATATGAGACACCTCCTGTAAAAAATAATTTGACAAATCGTCATAATATATACATAATTATATATGTTCTTTTAAGAATAGTATATTGTCTATTGTTGACAAAGTCAATCGGTAATGTTGCACAAAATTGTGTTTTTCTATGTCAGTATTCGACAAATGCCGTTGGTTAAATTGAATAATTAGAGGGAAAAAATGGAACAGAATATAAACTATCAGCTAAAATTGGATGAAATAATAAATGAAATTATAAAGAGGGAAACCGTTGTACCTTCTCTGTTACTACATAGTTGTTGTGCTCCGTGTTCTAGTTATGTATTGGAATATTTGAGCCAATATTTTTCTATTACGATTTTTTATTATAATCCGAATATATCTGAAGAAGAGGAATATCGGAAACGTGTAGATGAGCAGAAAAGATTGATTGAGGAAATGCCGGTTTTGAATGCAATATCATTTATGGAAGGTGAGTACGATGCCGGTATTTTTGATAGAGCAATAGAGGGAAAAGAACATTTGGGAGAAAGAAGTGCTCGGTGTTATGCTTGTTATCAGTTTCGTTTAGAGGAGGCTTGCCGTGTGGCGAAGGAATATGAATTTGACTATTTCACGACCACCCTTTCGATTAGTCCCTATAAGAATGCGAATTGGTTAAATGAAATTGGCGAGCAGCTACAATCGCAATATGATATGAAATATCTATATGCAGATTTCAAGAAGAGAAATGGATATAAGCGCTCCATTGAACTATCGGAGCAGTATCATTTGTATCGTCAGGATTTTTGTGGATGCAAGTACAGTAAAGCGGAAGAGGAAACGAGAAAGAACAGAGTTTGACAAAGAAAATATAAAATGCTATAAATGAATGGACGACGTGATTTGCGTCGTCTGTTTTCGTATTATTTTGAAAGTAGACGAATGTATATTATAAGACATAGGTAGAGTATGTCTGAAAATAGAAGGAGGATAATTATGGTAGTAGAGCCAAAAGTAAAAGGTTTTATTTGTACAACTGCACATCCAGTGGGTTGTGAGAAAAACGTATTGGGACAGATTGATTATGTGAAGAAGAATGGACAGATTGATGGACCGAAAAAGGTGTTAGTAATTGGTGCATCTACAGGTTATGGATTAGCTTCACGTATTACAGCGGCGTTTGGTATGGGTGCTGCGACAATCGGTGTATTGTTTGATAAAGAGGCAAGCGGCAAGAGAACTGCAACACCTGGTTTTTACAATACGAGAGCTTTTGATGAGGCCGCAAAGGCAGAAGGCTTATATAGCAAGTCTATCAATGGTGATGCGTTTTCTTTAGAGATTAAGGAAGAGGTTATCAAGGCAATTAAAGATGATCTTGGTAAGGTAGATATGGTGGTATATTCTTTGGCTTCCCCAAGAAGAACAACACCAGATGGAACAAGCTATGTATCAAGCTTAAAGACAATCGGTGCAGACTTCACACAGAAGAATTGGAACTTGAGAGATAACACTATTACAGATGCAACGCTTACCTCTGCTACAGAAGAAGAGATTGCAAACACAGTTAAGGTAATGGGTGGTGAAGACTGGATTGACTGGATGGATGCATTAGTGGCCGCAGATGCGATTGAAGACAATGCAATTACTTTAGCATATTCGTATATTGGACCAAAGCTTACATATCCAATCTATCATGAGGGAACCATTGGAAGAGCGAAGCAGCATTTAGCAGACAGTGCAGTTGCAATTACAGAGAAAATGCAGGATAAGGGAATCAAGGCTTATGTTTCTGTAAACAAGGCATTAGTAACACAGGCAAGTTCGGCAATTCCTGTTGTACCACTTTATCTTTCTGTGCTTTACAAGGTTATGAAGGAAAAGGATATTCACGAAGGATGTATTGAGCAGATGTATCGTTTGTTCGCAGACAAGGTGTTTGGCTCAGAGGGAACGATGGTGGAAGCAGATGGAATGATTCACGTAGATGATTGGGAAATGCGTGAGGATGTTCAGAAGGAAGTAATGGATATCTGGGAAAAGATTAACACAGATACGCTTCTTGAGTTGGCGGATACAGATGGCTATTGGTTGGATTTCTATCAGATGTTTGGCTTCAAGATGGACGGAGTGGATTACGCTGCTGATGTAGAGGTTTAAAAGAATAGTATAAGAGGTGTATAAAAAGTGCCGAGTGATATAGATTCTCTGTTTGACAGGAAATAATCATTCGGCACTTTTTATTAATAATATGTGTTTGTAGTAGCTGTATGTTTAGTTATATTTCAGTTCAATTACAAATCCATTCTTAATTTGGAAATTCAAAAGATTTGCAATTTCAGTCGCTGCTGCAATTAATTCATCGGTTTTCTTTGCTGTATATCCAGCATAGCGCATCAGCATGTGAAGGTGCATCTTAGAGATCGTATCTGCATCTGTTTCTTTAGCGGAAGTACTTAACAATATAATATTTTCTTTCTTGATACCAATGTTCATTTGGGTAAGAATGTTTAATTCTGTTTCATCTAGGCTGGCAAACTTGCTACCAAGATTTGTTATCCATTCTTTTTCTAATTCCGTGTCGAATAATATAGCATTTTCATCCGCCTGTAGTTCGGAAAGAAACTGTAAAAAATGTGTGTTGCTGGCTAATAAGCGGTAGTAAGCAACTGTGTGTAAAATGCTCACAAAGTCTTTGTCAAATTGTGAGGTATCTAATAGATTGTCAATCAGCTCATAAAATTCATCCATGATTAGATGATAGATTTCTAAACCTAATATTTGCTTATTCTTAAAATGATATGGAATAAGAGCACGGTTTACCTTGGCAACTGTGCTGATATCACTATAGGTGGTTTCAGTGTATCCCTTTTTGTAAAACAGCTTTTTACTCTCTCTTAATATATTACGCTTTGTCTGCTCGCCAGCAAGATAGGTATTAGACATGTCTTTTTCTCCTTTGTATTTGTTTTCGTAAGCAAATGATGTGAGTGTCGAAAGTGAATTTTGACACTCACTGATATAACGAATTGCTTCGTTGCGATGCACCTTTCGCAATTCTGAAAACATTCGCAATCCGCTAATTTACTACGTGAATTGCTACTTGCTCATGTTTTTTGTGTCATAAAGTCAAAAAGCTTTTTCTGCAAGCAGAATCGCTTTTTGTACTTTTGACACTTATATCAGCAAAATAAATTATAAATGATTTGAAACTTGCTTGCAACAAAATCTAGTATATAGTAAAATATCAATAAGTAAGTGCGACAATATATCTTGTGTTTTGATATAGTGGCAGAGTGATTTACATAAGAGAAGGAGGCGTATATATGCAGGGGTCATATATTAGTAGAATTAGTAAGGTTTTCATGAAGATTGTGACGATGCTTTTAATCGGATTGGGAGTGGGCACGGTTCTTATAACTGTGATGTTTTCTACACAGTTAAGTGATTATAAGATGAAATCGAAGGTGTTAGAGTATTCTAGTCAGGTAAATGAGCAGTTTAGCCAGAATGTTTCACAGCTAGAAAGTCTGGTTGTGATGATGGAGAATAAGCAAATTGTGGGAAGAGCAGCTACTTTGGCTTATGTAGATACCATTGTAGCGTCGAATGAAAGCTTATCAGCAGTGTATGTGGCGTATGATAACAACCAGTTAGTAATGAGTGGTGGTTGGGAACCACCAGCAGATTTTGATCACAGAACACGTGAATGGTATACAACTTCTAAGGAATTAGAAGAGGGAATTTATGTATCAGAACCATATTTAGATGAGCAATCAGGTGGGTATTGTATTACATTGGCAAAGCCTATGATTAGCAGTGGCACATTTATTGGTGTCTGTGGTATGGATTTATATATGAATGACATGGTTGAGCTGATGGAGAGTAGCTATGAGAATGATTCCTATGCCTTTTTAGTGTCATCTGCGAATACCATTATCACACATCCAAATGAGGAATTGATGATTAAAGATGATACCTCATATACATTGGAGACTGCTGATGGTGGTAAAATGAAAAAGCTTGTAGAGACAGGCAAGAGATGTTTGTTTAATGACCATACATTCGGAATGAAAACAGCGATGTCGGAAAACATTAGTTCCGTGGGATGGAAAGTTGTTTATGTAATGCAAGCAGCAGAAAATATGAAGATAGCATTTTTATTGATTATCGTATTGGTTGTTCTGATGTTTGTAGTAAGAAAGCTTATTAAAAAGTATTGTAACAATGAGATGGATCGTTGGTTTAGACCACTTGGTACTATTAGTGAGAAGGTAATTCAGATGTCTGAGGGTGATTTGAATGTTGTTTTCAATGAAGATCCATTATCGGAAGAGATTGCGATGCTTACGGTTTCGTTGAATGACATGGTTACCAATTTGAAGGAATACATTAGTGATATTACATTTGTTGTTAATAATATTTCGAATAATAACCTTGCAGTAACATCCAATGTAGAGTATCAGGGTGCATTTATTGCAATACAGAATGGTTTGAATACCATTATTGATAAGCTGAATATTGCTTTTGGTCAAGTGAACGAACAGTCAGAAATCGTAGTTAACTTCTCTGGACAGGTTCAGGAAAGCACCATGCAGGTTGCACAGGGTGCCTCAGAGCAGAATTTGGCTATTCAGGGCTTGGCAACCAATATCGAGGTGTTGGCAGATCAGATTCAGCGTATTACGCAAAATGCAGAAGCAGCAAGCCAGGTGTCAGAGCTTACCAATCAGCAGTTGGCTCAGGGTAATGCAGAGATGAAGTCCTTGTTGGATGCGATGGGAACAATCGAAGATACATCTAAACAGATTGGGATGATTATAACAACCATCAATGAGATTTCAGAAGAGACTAACTTGTTAGCATTGAATGCCTCCATTGAGGCTGCTAGAGCAGGTGAGGCTGGTAGAGGCTTTGCAGTAGTTGCAGATGAGATTAGCAAATTGGCAACTGCATCAGCGGAAGCGACGGATAACATTACGAAGCTGATTGAGAACTCTATGCGTGCAGTTGATATCGGTAAAGAGTTGGCGGACAAGACATCTGTTACTTTACAGACCGGTATTAACAATTCATTGAAGTCCAATGAGGATATTATGCAGATTACCGAGTTCGTTAAAAGTCAGGCAGATGCAGTTGAAGAGATTGAAAAGAGCATCAATGATATTGCTGGCATTATTGATTCAAATGCAGCAACTTCACAGGAAAATGCCGCAATTAGTGATGAATTAATCAATTGTGCGAATGCCTTGAAGGAAACGGTGGAAGAGTACAATTTGAGAGAGGAATAATTATATACATTTGATATAGTGTAGCCAGAAAGCTATTGCAGAGTATTGTGATAGCTTTCTTCTTTTATGGGAATTGTTTTTGTGTTAGAATGATGTTAGCGTTGTAAAAAGTGAATACTAAAATATGAGTCTAAGTATTAGTATGTCAGCAGGAGTAGTGTATGAATTATTATTCTTTAAACCAGTATCTAAAGGATACCTTTGGTGAAAAAGTATATAAAATTGCATTGGATGGTGGATTTACCTGTCCGAACCGGGATGGAAGCATTGATACAAGAGGTTGTATTTTTTGTTCCGGAATGGGGTCGGGTGATTTTGCAGAAAGTCGGGCAGATTCCATTACAGAACAAATAGAAAAAGGAAAAAGACGACTTGGGAGTAAGATAACTGATGGAAAATATATTGCTTATTTCCAGGCATTTACTAATACATATGCATCGGTAGAGGAATTGAGAAGAAAGTATATGGAAGCAATCAATCACCCTGATATTGTAGCGGTATCAATTGCAACCAGACCGGATTGTTTGTCTGATGATGTGATAGCGTTGTTGCGCGAACTTAATCAGATAAAGCCTATATGGGTGGAATTAGGATTACAGACAATTCACGAATATACAGCAGAATACATTCGAAGAGGATATCCCTTATCCGTATATGATGATGCAGTGAGCAGATTAAAAAATATAGGGGTGGATATCATTGTTCACGTAATATTAGGGCTGCCTAATGAGGGTAGAAATGAGATGCTAGAAACCGTTCGCTATGTTGGACATAGTGGAGTCAATGGGGTTAAGCTACAGTTACTTCATGTGATAAAGGGAACAGATTTAGAAAAAGAATATGAAAAAGGCGTGTTTGAGGTTATGGAAATGGAAGAATATACTACCCTAGTGGCGGATTGCATTTCTATATTACCAGAAGATATGGTAATTCATCGGATGACCGGAGATGGTGACAAGAAAACGTTAGTAGCACCTCTCTGGAGTGGTGATAAAAAACGAGTATTGAATTTGTTGAATCGTAAAATTGCGCAGAAAGACAGAGTGTAGGAATGCATTACAGGACAAATTTGGAAAAAGAGAATGTTTTTTGTTGCAGTTTATTGCGGATTTGGATAGAAAATAGGAAATGAAAATGGTGGACAGTATGAAGAAATGTAAATATGACGTTGTAGCATTGGGCGAGCTACTGATTGATTTTACTGAGAATGGAATAAGCACGCAAGGGAATCCGATTATGGAGGCGAATCCTGGCGGAGCACCCTGTAATGTGTTAGCAATGCTACAAAAGTTAGGTGCTAAGACAGCATTTATCGGTAAGGTAGGAAAAGATATGTTTGGTGAGCGGTTAAGGGCTACCCTCGATGAAGTGGAAATTGCCACCCAAGGGCTTTTAATGGACGAAGAGTTTCGTACAACCCTTGCCTTTGTACATACACTTGCAGATGGTGACAGAGAGTTTTCCTTTTACAGAAATCCGGGCGCAGATATGATGCTGAAAGCGGAAGAGATAGATGTGGAATTGATTGAGCAGGCGAGGGTTTTCCATTTTGGAACCTTGTCTATGACACATGAGAGCTGTAGAAATGCAACAAAGAAAGGGTTGGAAATTGCAAAAACCAAGCATTGCATTATTTCTTTTGATCCTAATTTGCGAGAACCACTATGGAAAAGCTTGGACGAAGCAAAGGAACAGGTGTTATATGGACTTGGTAAGTGTGATATCTTGAAAATATCAGATAATGAGATACAGTGGCTTACTGGTGAAAAGGATTATGAGAAGGGTGTAGCTTGGATTAAAGAACGTTTTGATATCGCACTTATCCTGGTATCGCTTGGAAGAGAAGGTAGTATGGCGTATTCTAAGAGCAACTTTGCAAGGGTGTCTGCATTTATACAGGAAAAGACCATTGAAACAACCGGTGCAGGGGATACATTTTGTGGATGTATTTTACATTTTGTGTTAAAATATGGTCTTAAGGATTACACGGCAGAGGAACTTACAGATATGCTTATGTTCGCCAATGCAGCGGCGTCGATTATAACTACCCGAAAAGGCGCGTTGCGAGTGATGCCCACTGAGCAAGAGATTATTCAGCTCATGAAAACCATGATGTGGAGAAAAAAACTATTACCTTAAACCTTGAAGCAGATGAGAATATCTGTACCATGTATGAATACTTTGATATTTTCCTACAGAGAATGATGATGAGTAGAGGTGCTGCAGAAATGTTAGGAGCTATGTTTAAGTTAAGAGTCAATGGTGGAAAGGTATTGTAATAGTCTTATGTCGGTTTAGTAAAGAAGGAAAGTTTTGTACAAGAATGGATGAAAAGGAATAAGTAAGATGAATGCAAATGAGAGATTGCTTTTAGGCACTCTCTTTTTTTGGATATATATGTGATTTGGTGGAAGAGAAAATCGATATTGGTGAGGAATACATAATTTTTTTAATAATTTCAAAAAAGCACTTGACATATTATCAAAATGATAATATTATAATCACAACAAGAACATATTATCAAAATGATAATAACAAAAAGGAGGACGATATTATGAAGAAAACATTGATTGTGGTAGACATGCAGAAGGATTTTATTGATGGCGCATTGGGAACAAAGGAAGCGGTTGCGATTGTTGACAATGTGAAGGCTAAGATTGCAGAGTATCAGAGTAATGGTGACGAAATCATTTATACAAGAGATACGCACCAGACAGATTATATGAGTACCAATGAAGGTAAGTACCTTCCGGTAGAGCACTGTATTGAAGGGACAGACGGCTGGCAGATTTGGGAAGGCTTGGAAGTGCCGGGAGCAACCATTGTGAATAAGCCAACCTTTGGTTATCTGAACTGGAAGGATTACAATTTGGAAGAGGTAGAGTTGATTGGTCTTTGTACGGATATTTGCGTGGTATCTAATGCGTTGATTATAAAGGCGTTATATCCAGAGATAAAGGTGACTGTAGATGCAAGCTGCTGCGCAGGTGTTACACCAGAAAGTCACTTATCTGCATTGCTTACCATGAAAATGTGTCAGGTGGAAGTAACAGGTGTGGAGAGATAATAGCAATACAGTCGGATAAAATGAAATGTGATGAATAATCAAAGATGATATTTGTATTTTACCATAAATGTAGAAATATGAATGGTAATAATCAGAGTGTAGAAAGTAAGAAAACAATAAGTCAGAAAGAAGGGGACGAATATGATTAAGATAAATGGAAAACAAGTAGAGCTTTCACATTTTCCAGATGGAACATTATTGGTGAAAGAGTTGATACCGGATTCGGAAAAAGTGGTGTTGACATGGCTGTTTGAAAATAATGAAGAGCTGGTGGCGTTATTCTTTCTGACAAAGCATTTGAGAGCGGGCGGAGTGAAGGATATTGAGTTAGAGCTTCCGTATATACCGAATGCAAGACAGGACAGGGTGAAAAGGGAAGAGGATGTATTTACCTTAAAGTATTTTGCGCAGATGATTAATTCATTAGAATTTTCCAGAGTGAGGGTATTAGATCCACATTCCTATGTCAGTGAAGCATTAATTGACCGGATTGATATTCAGTCACCGAAGCAATATGTGGAAAAGGTGATGGAGAAGCTAGAACAGGAAGGAAATGAGAACATTTTGATGTTCTATCCAGATGAGGGTGCGATGAAGCGTTATTCGTCTATGTTTGACCGACCATATGCATTCGGAATTAAGAAACGGGACTGGGTGACGGGTGATATTAAAGGACTGGATGTATCTGGACAGACAGAGTTGCTTCCTGGCAGTACCGTTTTGATTGTGGATGACATATGCAGCAGAGGTGGAACCTTTTTCTTTAGTGCAAAGAAGTTGAAGGAGTTAGGGGTAAGTAAGGTATATTTGTATATTTCTCACTGTGAGAATACGATTTTAGAGGGTGAGATTTTGGAGAGTGGCTTGGTGGAAAAGGTGTTTACTACCAATAGCATTTTTACCAGCCAGCATGAGAAAGTAGAGGTGTTTGATTATGAGTAGAGTGAATCCGATGTTATTGATTGATTTTTATAAAGCAGTGCATGCAGAAATGTTGCCAAAGGATATTACAAAATCAGTGTCCTACTTTACACCGAGAATGAGCCGTGTGGAGCGTTGGGATAAGGTTGTAATGTTCGGATTACAGGGATTTATTAAAACCTATCTCATGGATTATTTCAAGGAAGAATTTTTTGATAAATCATTTGAGGAAGTAATTGGAGAGTATAAGAGAATTATGGATGCAGCACTTGGATGTGAGGCATATAAGATAGAAAAGATTGAGAAATTGCACAAGCTAGGCTATCTTCCGATTGAGATTATTGCATTACCAGAGGGAAGTATGGTACCGATGCATGTACCAATGTTTGGAATTACCAATACACACCCGGATTTTGCGTGGCTGCCACAGTCGTTGGAGAGCTTGATATCAGCAGAGAGCTGGCACCCAATGATTGCAGCAACAGTAGGCTATACCTATCGTCAGATTGTAAATGAATACTATGACAAGACCTGTGATGA
>CAYTOQ010000012.1:17345-34172 GCA_964439445.1 uncultured Clostridium sp.
CTTCTTCGAAGATTGTTGACAGAAATCTATCCAAACACAAGCTTTAGTGCAGTGTTGGATTCCTATGATTACTGGAATATTATTGACAATGTATTACCGCAGCTTAAGGAAGAGATTATGGCACACAATGGATGTATGTTAATGCGTGGTGATTCTGGTGATTGTGTAGAGGTGGTTACCAAGACGGTATTCAAGCTTTGGGATGAGTTTGGTGGCACAGTGAACAGCAAGGGATATAAGGTATTAGATCCGCATGTGAAAGCAATTTATGGAGATTCTATTACTATTCAGAGATGTGAGGAAATCTATTGCATTTTGGAAGAGAATGGATTTGCATGTTCCAATGTTGCTTTGGGAGTTGGTTCCTTTTCCATGCAGTGTATCGAAGAGGATGGTATCCTTAAGCCATTTACCAGAGATACCTTTAGTTCATGTATCAAGGCTACTTATTGTGAGATTGCTAATAAGCCATATCCGATTTTCAAAAATCCAAAGGATGGAGGATTTAAGAAGTCTCAGAAGGGTTGTTGTGTGGTACAAAAAGATGTTGAGAAGGGATATACCTTCCAAGATGGATATACATGGGAAGAAGCCTGTGCCAATGAGAAAAATGAGCTTGTAACCATTTTTAAGGATGGAGAGCTTATGAAGGAACAGAGCTTACAGGAGATTCGTGCATTATTGCATGGTGGGAAGTTTTAGAAGATTGCTAAGTAAAATAAAAAGGAGAGATTCGTTATGAAGGAATTTAACGCAGTAGAAGTAAAGAATAGAATTGTAGAGTGGATAAGAGCGTTTTTTGAGAAGAATGGACCAGACTGTAATGCAGTTGTGGGTATCTCAGGTGGAAAGGACAGCTCCATTGTGGCAGCCCTTTGTGTAGAGGCTTTGGGAAAGGACAGAGTGTTTGGAGTACTTATGCCTTGTGGGGAGCAGGCAGATATCGATATGGCAAGGCTCTTGGTGAAGCATTTGGATATTCGCAGTACAGAGGTAAATGTAAAGGATGCAGTAGAGGGTGTACTTAATAACATTAAGGATGTAGAGATTTCTACACAGACCAAAACCAATCTGCCACCTCGTATTCGTATGGCAACCTTGTATGCAGTTAGCCAGAGCGTAAATGGTCGTGTAGCCAATACCTGTAATTTATCAGAAGACTGGGTTGGTTATTCAACTAGATACGGTGATGCAGCGGGAGATTTCAGTCCCCTTGCTAAGGTTACTGTGACAGAGGCAAAGGAAATCGGAAGAGTCTTAGGTTTGCCAGCGGTATTAGTTGATAAGGTTCCGATTGACGGTCTTTGTGGCAAGACCGATGAGGAAAATCTTGGTTTTACCTATGCAATGCTTGACCGTTATATCCGTGAGGGCGTATGCGAGGATGAAGCAAAGAAGAAACGAATTGACGAGTTGCATGAGCGCAACAAGTTTAAGCTAGAGTTGATGCCATGCTTTGAATTATAGGGAGATATTATGATACGAACAGTATTAGGAGATATTACAAAGATTGATACAGTAGAAGCAATTGTGAATGCGGCTAATTCCAGTTTACTTGGTGGTGGTGGCGTAGATGGTGCAATACATTGTGCGGCTGGACCTAAATTACTCTTGGAATGCATGCAATTGCATGGTTGTAAAACAGGAAATGCGAAGATTACGAAAGCGTATAATCTGCCATGTGAATATGTAATCCATACAGTGGGGCCTGTATGGAATCAAGGGAACTATCAGGAAGAAGAAAAGCTGGCAAATTGCTATCAGAATTCGCTGAAGGTTGCAGTTGAGAATGGGATTCGTACAATCGCATTTCCATCCATTTCAACGGGCATCTATCATTTTCCGGTGGATAAGGCTGCGAAGATTGCAATAACTACAGTGAAGCAATTCTTGGAAGAGAATCAAGGAAAGATAGATGAAGTTATATGGGTGTTGTTTGATGAGAAGACAAAGGCTGCCTATGATACAGCCTTAGAGGAATCATAGTTTTGAAGTAACTATGAATGTGCAAGAGGAAGAAGGGATATAGAGTGAGAAAAGTTATATGTTTTCATAATCCAGAAGAGGAAAATGGTTATTTGAGTAACTGGTTTCTGTCAGATTTTCAGGTGGATGGAAAGCTGTTTACGTCAATGGAACAGTATATGATGTATTCAAAGGCAATGTTGTTTCAAGACGTAGAGATTGCAGAGCAGATTATGAGTACTACTAACGTAGGTAAGATAAAAGCTCTTGGAAGAGCGGTAAAGCAATATAATGATGTTGTATGGAATGGTATGCGTCAGATTATCATTTATGAGGGATTACTTGCAAAGTTCTCACAGAATACAGAATTGAAAAAATTATTATTAAATACAAAAGATGCAATATTAGCAGAATGTGCAGTACAGGATCGAATTTGGGGGATTGGATGTTCCATGAAGGATGAAAAACGATTCGATATGAATTTGTGGAATGGGCAGAATCTCTTGGGCTTTGCCTTGATGAAGGTACGTTCTGATTTACAAAAGTAAATGGATGAATTTATGAGAAAACTTAATGGTAATAACAGGAGGAATATATGAACAACTACAAAATGAGTTCAGAGGAAAAAGAGTTCCTCAAGCAATATGATATTACACAATTTGAACGTCCGTCTGTTGCGACAGATATTGCGATTTTCTCGATTCTTCAGGAAGGAGAAAATGTGAACTTCCGCAAGCTTCCAAAGAAGTCATTAAAGCTTTTGTTGATAAAAAGAGCCAGTTATCCATATAAGGATTGTTGGGCGTTGCCAGGAGGATTTTGTCGTTTTGATGAGGATGTCTACGAAACTGCAAAAAGAGAGCTTTTGGAAGAAACCAATGTGGGAAATGCATATCTACAGCTTTCTGGAATATTTGGTGAAATTGGAAGAGACCCAAGGGGGTGGATTGTGTCGAATACATTTCTTGCGTTAATGGACGGAGAACAGTGCAAGCTTCGCGCTGGAACAGATGCATGGGAAGCAAGATGGTTTTCAGTGGAGCTTGAAAAGGAAGTGAAGAGGAATCAGTCCGATGAAGAGTCAGCCAGCATAGAGACAGAATATACAGTGACACTTTGCAATGAAAGTGCGGATATTACTATGTGTGCGAAGGTAATGGAATATAAAGAATTCAAAAATTATCATGAGACAATTCGTTATGAAATTTTAGATAGTGCCGGACTTGCTTTTGACCATGCAAAGATTGTTTTGCACACATTATTGTCCCTGCGAAAACGAGTGGAAAATGAAGCTAAAATTGTTTTTGATTTGATGCCGGAAGCATTTACTCTGACACAGTTACAAAATGCGTTTGAATTGATTTTACAGGAAAAACTGTTGACTGCGAATTTTAGGAGAAAAATTGCAGATTATGTGGTTGAGACAAAAGAGGTGATTGAGGGAGCCGGACATCGCCCGGCAAAGCTTTTTAGGAGAAATGTAAAAGCGTTTTATAATAGAGGGTGAATAGGAAAGACTGACTGCTATAGGTTGTCGGTCTTTTTTGCTTTTCTTTATTTTCAATTTATGTTGTATTATGCTATAATTGAGACAGTTATATAATTTGTGATTTGAAGTAGAATTATTATAAATTTTAGGATGGAACGAATACAAGTATAGAAGCCTATAGAGATACAATTATGTTTTGAACACAACGGAGGAAGTATGCAGGAACGAAAGAATCGGATAATGACAACATTGCAATGGATTTTATGGTCGTTGATGGTTGTCGTCATCTTATATTTTATATTGGGCGAAATTTTTATGCCGCATGAAAATATGTATATGGAAGGGCAGTGTAATACCTTCAATGATGGTTGGGTATGGGTGAAGCCAGATGGTGAAAAGCAGGAGATAGAAATACCGGGTGGTTATGATGTTCCGTCGGGAGATACTATGGTAATTCAAAAGGAATTATCGAGAGGCTTGGAAGATACATGGGTATGTATTCGAAGTTCTCAGCAGGATATGAAGATTTATATTGGAGAAGAATTGCGTGAGGAATATACAACCAAGGATACAAGACCGTTTGGAAAGAATAGTGTAAGTGTATATGTTTTTTTTCCACTTTATGATGATGATGCAGGAAAGATACTACGAATTGAAATGGTAAGTAACTCGCCATATTCCGGATATGTCAATGAAATGTATGAAGGGGAACGCTCTGACATATGGAAAAAATTTTTTTTGATGTATTTGCCCGGCACATTGACTGCATTTTTTATGATGTTACTAAGCTTTGCTGTTGTTTGTTATAGTAATATTATTCATTATGCTTATAAGAAAAGAATGGAGATTTTGTATCTGGGAAGTGGTTTGTTAATGGCTTCGGTTTGGCTTCTTGCAGAATCTCGTTTAAGACAGGTGATATTTCCGAATAGTACGATTGCCAGTAATGTAGGATTTTTTGTGGTGATGCTTTTGCCATATCCGTTTTTAACTTATGGTAATTTGATTCAAAATCGTCGTTATCAGTGGATTTATATGGCAATAGCAGTTATTTCGATTATTAATTTTGTGACCTGTACCACATTACAATTTTTAAATATTTATGATTTTTCTGAGACGATGTATGCGTCACATACAATTATTATTGTTTTGTTTATTGTCTTATTTGTCACAGGCTGTATTGATGCAAAGAAAGGATACATTAAGGACTATTTTGAGGTTGCTATTGGCTTATGCGTTGTTATGATTGCCGGTTTCATTGAAATTTATCAGGTTTATGTAAGGTCATCCTTATATAATGGTGTTACTATGTGTATTAGCATGGTGGTGTTAGTGGCAGCGGCTGTTTTAAAAACAGGTCGTGATATGTTTGCGATTGAAAAAGAAAAACAGAGTGCTTTGATTGCCAATGATGCGAAAACTCGTTTCCTTTCAAATATGTCTCATGAAATCCGTACACCGATTAATACGGTTGTTGGTATGAATGAGATGATTTTGCGTGAAAGTAAGGAAGCCAATATTAGAGAATATGCGACCAACATTCATCATGCTAGTCGTATGCTTTTAAGCTTGATTAATGATGTGCTGGATTTTTCAAAGATTGAAGCTGGTAAATTAGAGGTTACGGAAGCATCATATCAGTTATCTTCGATATTAAATGACGTTATTATTGGAATCAAGGTTCGTGCACAGGAAAAGGATTTGGAATTAAAGCTTGAGATTGATGAAAAATTACCTTCTATTTTGCGCGGTGATGAGATACGAATTAAACAAATAATGAATAATTTGTTGACAAATGCTTTGAAATACACAGAAAAAGGTACAATTACTCTGTTGGTGAATGGTAAGGAAGAGAATGATAAGTTTACGCTAGTTATATCGGTTGCAGATACTGGAATGGGTATTCAAAAGGAAGATATGGAGCGTTTGTTTGATAGCTTCCAACGTCTGGATATGGAGAAAAACCGATATATTCAAGGAACGGGCTTAGGTCTTAGTATTACAAAGCAATTAGTGAATCAGATGAAGGGTTCTATTGATGTGCAAAGTGAACCGGGTAAGGGAAGCTGCTTTACGATTCATATTCCACAGCAGATTGTGGATAGAGAACCGATGGGAGACTTGCAAAGGGCATATAGGGATGCAACGATTATCCCAAGTCAGGATGCAGAACAGGAGGAAAAGAAGTATTTATATGCGCCAAACTCTTCTGTGCTAGTGGTAGATGATAACAAGATGAATTTGATGGTGGTAAAGGCATTATTAAAACGCTCAGCTATTCGGTTAGACTCAGCTATGAGTGGTGATGAATGCTTGGAATTAACCAGACAGAAGAAGTTTGATTTAATTTTGATGGATCACATGATGCCGGAGCCGGATGGGGTTGAAACCTTACATTTATTGCGTGCAGAGGAGAATAATCCCAATAAAGATACTACGGTAGTCGTACTGACAGCGAATGCGATTGCAGGTGCAGCGGAGCAGTACATGAAGGAAGGTTTTGCGGACTATCTAGCGAAACCAGTCGTGGGAGAGAAGTTAGAAGAAGTGCTGGCGAAGTATTTAAAAAATGAGGCGTAGTGCAATTGTTGTATAATAAGCAACTGCGGCATTACGAGTATGAGAAGGAGAGAATATGATATAAAGAATAATTCCAGTGTGCACATGGTTGTAAACTGGAATTTCTTTTTATAAATGAGTGGAATTGTCTGCTCAAATGATACATTTTATCTTGAATATTCTGACAATTTGAAGTAAAATTGAACTTAGGTGAATGTTAATGGGGAATTAAGCATAATGCTTGATAAGTAGTTCACAAAATTGAATGTATGGGAGGTAGCTATCATGAATGTTTATACAACGGATAAGATTCGTAATGTAGTGCTATTAGGACATAGCGGGGCAGGAAAAACCAGTCTTGTTGAGTCTATGGCTTATCTATCGGGTATTACAACCAGAATGGGGAAGGTAGATGATGGTAATACGATAAGTGATTATGGAAAAGAAGAGCAAAAGCGAAAGATTTCCATAGGCGCCTCTGTGATTCCAATTGAATGGGAGAGTGTGAAGATTAATATATTAGACACCCCGGGATATTTTGATTTTATTGGAGAGGTAGAGCAGGCTATCAGTGCAGCAGATGCAGCGATTATAGTGGTATCCGGTAAGTCTGGTGTAGAAGCTGGTACCGAGCGGGCGTGGGAGCTTTGTGAAAAATACAAAATTCCTAGAATGGTATATGTCACTGGAATGGACGCGGATAATGCATCATTTAAAACCGTAGTAGAAGATATGACCTTGATGTATGGAAAGCGGATTGCTCCATTTCATTTTCCGATTCGTGAGAGTGAAAAATTTGTGGGATATGTGAATGTGATTAGTGAGAATGGTAACCGCTGGAAGGACAAAGAGGTTTATGAATGCGAGGTTCCGGATTATAGCAAGGAGAATTTGGAGCTTTATCGGGATACCTTGTTAGAAGCGGTGGCAGAGACTAGTGAAGATTATATGGAACGATATTTTAATGGAGATACTTTCTCGGAGATGGAAATTCGTGCAGCTCTTCGTGTAAATATCAATGATGGTTCTATCGTGCCAATCACTATGGGCTCGAATACACTTTGTCAGGGTACATACGCGCTACTGGATGATATCGTGAAATATTTGCCGAGTCCAGAAGGAAAGGAAATTGCTGGATTCAATATGAAAAGTAATGAAGTGTTTGAGGCAAATTATGATTTCTCAAAGCCGAAATCGGCCTATGTATTTAAAACTATTGTGGATCCATTTATTGGTAAGTATTCCTTGATTAAGGTTTGTTCTGGCGTATTCAAAGCAGATGACGTCATTTATAACAAGGATAAGGATATTGATGAAAAGGTTAGCAAGCTTTATGTGCTTAGAGGCAATAAGCCGATAGAGGTAAAGGAGCTGCATGCAGGAGATATCGGAGCGATTCCGAAGCTGACAGCAGCGAGAACGGGGAATACCTTGTCTACTAAGGCATGTATTATTGAATACGGAAAGTTTGATATTACGAAGCCTTATACATTTATGCGCTATAAGGTTCCGGATAAGAGCAATATTGATAAGGTGGCACAGGCATTACAAAAACTGACCCATGAAGACCAGACCTTGAAGGTGGTAAGTGACACGGAAAATGGTCAGACGTTATTGTACGGTGTCGGTGAAATGCAGCTAGAGATTATTCAAAGTCGGTTGCTAAATGAGTACAAATGTGAGATTACCTTGAGTAAACCAAAGCTTGCATTCCGTGAGACAATTAAGAAAAATGCAGATGTGGAATATAAGTACAAGAAACAGTCGGGAGGACATGGCCAGTATGGACACGTAAAGATGCGTTTCTCACCACTTGGAGATACAACAATTGCTTATGCGTTTTCACAGGAAGTGGTAGGCGGTGCAGTGCCTAAGAACTACTTTCCAGCCGTAGAAAAGGGTATGCAGGAGGCAGTGGAAAAAGGACCGCTTGCGGCTTATCCGGTTGTGGGTGTAAAGGGTGTACTTTATGATGGTTCTTATCATAATGTGGATTCTTCGGAGATGGCATTTAAGAAGGCAACGATTCAAGCATTTAAGAAGGGTTTTATGAGCGCAAATCCAGTATTGCTTGAGCCGATTATGAGTTTGAAGGTAGTGGTTCCAGAGGATTATACCGGTGATGTTATGGGTGATCTTAATAAGCGTCGTGGACGTGTGCTTGGCATGAATGCAACCGGTAAGGGCAAACAGATGATTGAGGCCGATGTTCCGATGATGGAATTGCTTGATTATTGTACTGTGCTTCGTTCTATGACGGGTGGACGTGGTGATTACTCTTATGAGTTTGCAAGATACGAACAGACACCAGGCAATATCCAGGAAGCAGAAGTGAAGGCTCGTGCAAGCAAGGTTGCTGAGAATGAGGACGATTAAGGAAGAGTGCGTTGCTAGGTACAATTTGAAAAGGGAATAAAGCATATGCAGGATGTGTTTTATGATGAAATGGGAGATAGGTCGATTGGCCTATCTCTTTTTGAGTATATAATTGAGTAGGAGCCGGCCGACTCAATTAGGTTTGTCAATCTGACATCCTAATATTTTTTGCAATACATAGTAATATAGTGTATAATAAAAATAACGTGTACACATATGGTTGTTTGTGTGCAGATAAGCAAATGAATGGATAATATACGGATAATTACAAAGGAGAAGATGTATATGAGAGGGAATGTGCGAAGAATGAAATTAAGCGGAAAAATTACGCTGACATCATTATTGATTGCGTTGTGTGTAAGCTTATTGATTAGTGGGATTAGTATTCGATATATGGAGAATTATTTGTTAAATGTCAGCCGTTCCCAAGCATCATCTGTGGCACAGACGGCAGCGGGGATTGTAGATGGGGATAAGATTGCATCGTTGCAGCCAGGGGATGAAGAGACCGAAGATTATCTGGAAATTTTAGGACAGTTACAGACCTTCTTGATAGATGAAGACATTGCGTACATATATACTATGCGTCGTGTGGATGGTAATGTATATTTTTGGGTGGATGCTGATACCGAAGAGGGAGCAATGATAGGTGAAGAGTATGAAACCTATGATAAGATTGATATGGCATTTGCTGGGGAAGTGTCCGTGGATGACGAAGTGACTACAGATGAGTGGGGAAGCTTTTATAGTGCATTTGCACCAATCACGGACAGCAATGGTGAGGTAGTAGCTATTGTGGGTGTAGATTGTACCGTGGATAGTATTGATGAAAAGGTTTCGGATATGACAAAGACCTTAGTAATTGTAGAAATTATCTGCATTATAGCTGCTTGGGTGATTTCCATGCTAACCGGACGCTTGATGGCAAAGAATGTACTTACCATTAACCAGAAAATGGAAGAGCTTGCTGGTACGGAAGGCGATTTGACAAAGGAGATACAGATTCGTAGTGGTGATGAAATCGAAAGCGTAGCAAATAGCTTTAATTCTTTCATGGTGAAGCTTCGTGAGATGATGTTGTCGGTAAAGGACAGTGGAGAACGTTTGGAGCAGTCTACGAATCAGACCAATCAGGAATTGCTAGAAGCTACAGAGGAATTAAATGAGATTACAGGAACCTTGAATGATATGACACAGACTATGCAGGATACAAGTGAAGCGGTGATTTGTATTCAAGAGGCTGCTATGACGGTAAAGAAGATGTCTCAGGAGTTATATGGTCAGACAAAAGCTGGTGCAAGTTATGCGGATGAAGTGAGTCATACTGCGGATGGAGCAAAGATGACATGTCAGAATTCAAAAGCAGATATGGTTCGTATGATTGGTGAAATCTCAGAAAAATTGACGGCTAAGATAGAAGATTCCAAAAAGATTTTTGATATTATCCGATTAACCAATGAAATTATAGAAATATCGGATCAGACACAGCTTCTTGCATTAAATGCAAGTATTGAGGCAGCAAGAGCTGGTGAAGAGGGAAAGGGTTTTGCAGTGGTTGCCGGTGAGGTTGGAAAGCTTGCGGATGCCACAGCCCAGACAGCAATGGAAATTGAAAGTATTAACCAGTTTACTGTTACAACTGTAGATGAGTTAGTTGATATTTCGGAAAAACTTGTACGATTTGTAGAAGATGAAGTGAGTAAGGATTATGACAAGATGGAGAATATCGGGCAGTCCTATTATGATGACTCACTAGAATTTATGAGCCAGTTTGAAAGATTCTGTGACCTTGCAGAACGGTTGTCTGATAATATGGACACCATTGAAGGAAATATTACACAGATTATGGAAGTTATTGAAAAGGAAACAGATAGCATTTCCAATGTGGCTGATGTGTCAGATAAGATTTATGGTCAGATGCAGGTAGCAAGTAATAACAGTGAGGTGAATGAAGAGATTGTTGGAGAGCTAGGAGAGATGCTAGATAAATTTATGGTCTAAAGCTTTTATAAGCTAAGGAAAGATAAGAGAAGCTACAGTTAGATACAGAATGTATGTAATTGTAGCTTTGAATATAGGATTATTTGAAGAAACCATTGGAGAGAGGACGTTGAGGATTCACTTTGAGAAGCAGGGTATAGTTTATGAAGAAAAAAAGTTTAAGTATGAAAGTTGTACAACACATATTAGAAGCAATGATGTTATTATCCTTTCTATTCTTTTTGTTGGGAGAAATTTTTTATCCGCCAGAGAATCTTTCGGAAAGCAGTACTTTTTCTGTATATGAAGCGGAGTGGATGCAGTTGATGCCGGATGGAACACAATGTGAGATCACAGTTCCAGGAAAATGTATTGCGAAACGTGGTGAATGGGTTAATATTGCAACGACACTTGCATTACAGCAGGAAGATACTTGGATATGTGTTCGAAGCATGCAACAAGATATTAGAATATATGTTGACGATGAATTGCGTAAGGAGTATTCGACAATTGAGGCACAGCCGTTTGGCAAAACGAGTACGATGACATATGTGTTTTTTAAGATATATAAGGACGATGCTGGCAAGTCTCTTAGAATTGAGTTTATGAGTGATTCTTCCTATGCAGGATATGTAAGTGAGATGTATGTGGGAGATAAGTCAGATATCACAAGACATTTTTACAAGCAGTATGCTCCTTCTGCAATTATGGCAGCATTGTTGCTCCTTATGGGTATTTTTGTTGTGGCAGGGAGTATATTTGTGCGTCGTTATTACAAGAGAGGAGTGGATTTGATACATCTTGGAAATGCAATCATAATTCTTGCAACCTGGTTGATTGTTGAATCTAAGATTCGTCAGTTTATACTGCCTAATAGTACAATTGCAATGCTGATGGGATTTTTGATGATTGCAGTGTTGCCATATCCTATTATGGCATATATTAATAGTGTACAAAACTATCGTTATCAAAGAGCATATATGACAATAGGAATATGTACTGCGGTTAATTTTGTCACTATTGTAACATTGCAATTATTGAATATAAAAGATTTTTTTGAAACAATGACTTCGTCACATATTATCATTCTGGCATTGATTATTACAATGGGAATTACAATTACATTAGATTTTATAAAAGGATATGTAAAAGAGTATCGTGAGGTTGCGATTGGATTTGCTGGCTTGATGTTAGCAGGTGTGTGTGAAATGGGATTGACATATGTGGTTTCTGCACAGATTAATGGGATTGCGTTATGCATAGGACTCGTGTTATTACTAGTGGCGGCAGGATTGAAATCAGTTCGTGACATAATTAATATAGAAAAAGAAAAACAGACAGCAATTGCTGCGAGTGAGTCGAAAGCAGAATTTTTGGCCAATATGTCACATGAAATTCGTACACCGATTAATACGGTAATCGGAATGAACGAAATGATTCTTCGTGAAAATGAGAATGACGAGATTGAGGAATATGCCTATAACATAAAGAGTGCGAGCCAGATGTTGTTGAGTCTAATCAACGATGTGTTAGACTTTTCGAAGATTGAGGCAGGAAAGCTTCAAATTGTGGAAAACAATTACTATCTTGCAGATATGTTAAATGATATCGTATTGAGCACGCAGATTCGAACCAAGCAAAAGAGCTTAGAATTAAAAGTAGAAGTAGATGAAGCAATGCCAACTGTTTTACGTGGAGATGATATACGTATTAAGCAGATTTTGAATAATTTGTTGTCCAATGCTGTAAAATACACCGAGCAGGGTAGTATCACATTTACTGCAAAATGTGAGCGAGATGAAAATGTGTTCAAGCTAGTATTATCCGTGGCAGATACGGGTATTGGTATCAAAAAAGAGGATATGGAAAAGCTGTTTGCAAGCTTCCAACGTCTAGAATTAGATAAGAACCGTTATATAGAGGGAACGGGCTTAGGTCTGAATATTACAGAGCAGTTAGTAAAAATTATGAATGGCCGAATTAGCGTGAGTAGCGAGTACGGAAAGGGTAGCTGTTTTACGGTTTGCATCCCGCAACAGGTTATTAATAATGAGGCTATGGGGCCGTTAGAACAAAAACGTCGGAGTATTGCAAAGAAATCCGATGCAAAGCAGAGTACATTATACATACCACAATGTAAAATTCTTGCGGTGGATGATACGAAGATGAATCTAGCAGTGGTGAAAGCGTTATTGAAGCGGACTGGAGCACAATTGGATTTGGCTTCTAGTGGAAACGAATGTCTAGAACTTACGAAGGAGAAAAAATATGATTTGATTTTAATGGATCATATGATGCCAGAACCAGATGGTATACAGACGCTTCATATGATTCAGGAGGATTCGGATAATGCGAATCAGGACACTCCAATTGTAGTTCTAACGGCCAATGTAATTGCAGGAATGAAGGAGCAGTATTTACAGGAAGGTTTTGTAGATTATTTGGCAAAGCCAATTGATGTGGAACGATTAGAAAATGTGTTAGGGAAATATCTGGGCTAGCAATAATGCGAAAGAAAACCAATTGGTGTAATGCTGATTGGTTTTTTTATGAAAGATTACTTTTTGAATGCAAAGTTTTCTGTATTGTGTTATATTATTACGGTGCGAGGAGGAACATTATGTTACAAATGATAGAATCTGTGAACACAGTGGTGAATAATTTTATATGGGGAATTCCTGCAATGATATGTATTATTGGCGTAGGATTATATTTAAGTATTCGAACGAAATTTATTCAACTTCGAAAGTTCCCTATGGCAATGAAGAATACTATCGGAAAGATGTTTGATAAGAAGGAAGCAAAGGAAGGTGCCATGACACCGTTTCAGGCTGTGTGTACCGCACTTTCTGCAACGGTAGGAACGGGTAATATTGCCGGTGTTGCCGGAGCGATTGCAATCGGTGGACCAGGAGCGGTATTTTGGATGTGGGTTTCCGCATTTCTTGGTATGTGTACTAAGTTTTCGGAAGTCATTCTTGCTGTTCATTACAGAGAGCGCAATGAGCAGGGGGAATTGGTTGGAGGACCAATGTACTACATCAAAAATGGTCTTGGAAAGAAATGGCATTGGTTAGCGGTATTATATGCCGTGTTTGGTGTGTTTACGGTATTTGGGACTGGTAATGCGACACAGGTAAATACCATTACCGCTGCGATTGATTCTGCTCTTTTGAATTTTAATTTGATTTCAAATGATAATATCACTACATGCAATTGGGTAATCGGTATTGTCATTATGCTTTTGGTAGGCTGTGTATTACTTGGCGGTATCAAACGTATTGGTAGAGTGTCGGAGAAGTTGGTGCCATTTATGGCAGTGTTATATATTGTATTGGCTTTTGGTGTTGTGATTTTTAATATCCAGCGTGTGCCAGAGGTGTTATATTCGATTGTTTATGGTGCATTTAATCCGACAGCGGTGACTGGTGGTGTGGTTGGAAGCTTTTTCACTAGTATGACAAAGGGTGTATCGAGAGGAATCTTCTCAAATGAAGCAGGTCTTGGTACGGGTTCTATTGCGCATGCCTGTGCGGATACAAAACAGCCGGTAAAGCAGGGATTTTTTGGAATCTTTGAGGTGTTTGCGGATACTATTGTTATTTGTACCTTAACTGCCTTGGTGATTCTTTGTAGTGGTGTACCGGTTGTATTTGGTGAGGCGGCAGGTGCTGAACTTACGATTCTGGGATTTACTGAAACTTATGGTAGCTGGGTGTCTATTTTTACTGCGGTTGCCATGTGCTGTTTCGCATTTTCCACTATTATCGGCTGGGGACTTTATGGTGCTAGATGTATCGAGTTCATTTTCTCTTCTAAGTGGGTGAAGCCATTTATGGTTGCATATTCCTTGGTTGCAATCGTTGGCGCGACTATCGATTTGGGTCTCGTGTGGAGTATCGCGGAAACCTTTAACGGCTTGATGGTGATTCCGAACTTGATTGCTGTGTTCCTGTTGTCTGGAACGGTGTTTAAGCTGGTGAAGGAGTATTTGGGAGAGAAATAGATTGGAGAAGAAAATGTTAGTATTAGTATATAGAAAGTGTAGTACCTGTCTGAAGGCATTGAAATGGTTGGAAGAGCATAATGTAGAGTTTGATGAGCGTCCGATTGTGGACGAAAATCCCACTTATGAGGAGTTGAAGGAATGGTATGAGAAGAGTGGCTTGCCGCTTAAGAAATTCTTTAACACAAGTGGTCTAAAGTACAAAGAGTTAGATCTTAAGGATAAACTTCCTACCATGAGTGAGGATGAGCAATTGAAGTTACTTGCTACCAATGGAATGTTAGTGAAACGTCCGATAGTGGTTTGTGATGATTTTGTACTTACTGGATTTCGTGAAAAGGAATGGGAAGAGAAGATGAAGTAAGTAGTATTTTAAACCAATGGTTTAGGTGTTGAGTTGGTTGACCGAAAGTTGCCCGCATGGCTGTCATGTGGGCGTTTTTTTGTGCATACATCAATTTTTTTGTATTCAAGAAGGTAAACAAATTAATTTATTTTTTTTTATGAAACCATTTGCTAAGACAGAACCACTTCTTAAATGAAGGAGGTAAGAAAAGATTGACTGGTCAAAATAATACAAATGTGAATAAACAATTTGAAAGTACATATGAGTTAACAAATCGAAATGTGACATTATTCCTGATTTCAAAGTGCAAAAATTTTACGGATGTAAATGACATCTTACAGGATGTGTATTTGGAGTATTATCAAGTTTTAATGAAAAAAGGTTTAAATTACATTCAAGATGAAGAAAAGTTCTTGATTAGTCTTTGCAGAAAAAAGATAGCTACTTACTATTCGTTTTGGGATCGAATTCCTCATAAAATGTCGATAGACGAAAAAGAGGCTTACGAAAAGGAAAGCATTTTATATGAGTTATGCGACAAGAAGGATTATGAAGAGGATTTTTTTGAAAAGGAAATGATAGAGGATGTAAAGCTGATATTAAAGCAACAATCAGATGATATACAAAAAATCTTTTATCTGTATTATACCATGGAATTAAAACTTCCTGAGATTGCAAGTTTACTCAACATAAATACACAGTCTGTAAAGAATAAGCTATTCCGCACTAGGAAATTGATACGAGAATCGTTAAAAGATTGGAGGTAATGTTATGAAGGAATTTGAATTTTATAAAGAAATCACAAAGGATATGGTTGTGGACTTGGAGGGATTAAAAATAAATATGGAATTTGATAATAAAAAAGCAACAAAGAAAAAGAGTAAATTAAATCGAGTGGCAGTTGCAGTTGTAATAGGTGCACTAAGTGTGAGTTCGGTTGGCGTTTGTGCATATGCAATTCATAATTGGAATGGAGGAATTATGGATAAATTTCAGGTTTCCTCGGAAGATACAGTGAAGTATGAACAGACAGGTGTAGCTCAATTTCCTAATGAAAATGAGGAAACGCAAAGTGTTACCATTGATGGGGTAACGGTATCAGCCACCCAGACGCTTGTGGATAACTATTATGCTTTCGTTTCACTGACTGTGCAGGGCTATGAAGTTGAGGACGGGGTACAACCAGGTTTTTCTAAAATACATTGCACATTAGATGGAGAACCAGTTAGCAATTGTAGTAGTTTTTATGATGGAACAATTGATGATGGAAGTGGTCGAGCAATTATGGCAGATGGTTCTGAGATACCGCGTGACGAAAATGGAACATTGATCAGTTCGTATATGAGAGATGATAGGACAATGGAGTATCATATTTTATTATACTCAGATGGGACAAAAGGATATTTTATGGATAAAACACTTCATGTAGAGCTTACCGATCTTGGTGTATATGGAGCAAAAGAGGATGTACAAGTTGCAAAAGAAGGAACATGGGCATTTGATTGGAAATTAGCTGGCAATAATTCTTTCAAAACGGTAAAGGTTGATAATATGTTAGGAAAGACAGGCGCAACTGTGATAGAATGTGAGGTTTCTCCAATTTCACTTCGCGTTGTTATGGATGTATCAAATATGAGAGAGAATTATTCTTTGAAGGAGTCGAATATTCCTCTTTTATCAGGTGTAAAGTTAAAGGATGGTACATTACTAACCTGTATTACAGATGGAGGGAGTGAATTTATAAACAAAGAAAATCAGTGTGAAATCATATTTTCGCTTGATCGTATTATTGATGTGGATGAAGTAGAGAGCTTTTTGTTTGTGAAAGAATCTTGGCAGGAGGGTGAGAAATGTTCCATTGATAATTTTTATGAGGTTTCTATTGTAGAATAAATTATTGATAAATTTATTAAAATTACTGATTGTAAAAAAACAATCTACGTTGTAATAAAAATGGCGATAAGGGCAGATAATAGAAAATGTCGAAAATCGCTGTATAAAATAGAGAAGATTTTATTGACAAATGCCTTTTCGTTTGCTATTATCTGAAACGGAGACTCGGCTTTTGTGGAAAGTCTGACAGGGAGAATGCGTCACCGACTGAAA
>CAYTOQ010000013.1:0-33711 GCA_964439445.1 uncultured Clostridium sp.
GCCAAAGCAGCATCTAATGCTTTCATCTTCTCTTCATTTGCCATTTCATTCAACCTCCTGAACATTTGTTCGTTTTCTTGATAATAATATATATTCTTTAACTTGTCAACAAAAAATCGAATGTATTTTCGATTTTCTTTTGTAAACCTCTCTTGCGCCCTCCTTCATTCCAATCATATACCATTGATGCGACAAACTATGGCACAGAAATAAAATTTTTTAATTATATCTTTGTAAATTATATATTTATTGGGGAAACGATATGATAATATACGAAAAATTGATTTTTCACAGTTTATCATTTTCTTTACACATTGTAAATAGTATTATAAAATTATATTTTAGAAAAAATATACAACACACTATTTAAATCAAATTATAAAAACTAAAAGTGAGGATTCTATGAAACACGTTGGCATCATTACAGAATATAATCCGTTTCACAACGGACATTCATATCAATTACAAAAGGTTCGTGAACTCTATCCAGAAAAAAAGATTATTATATTAATGAGCGGTAATTACGTTCAGCGTGGAGAACCTGCTATTTTCTCAAAGTACCTTCGCACTAAATGTGCCTTAGCAAACAACGCCGATATTATTTTTGAGCTACCACTCTATTACGCCACAGCAAGTGCTGAACATTTTGCCAGCGCTTCCATTCTTGCATTTCAAAAACTTGGTATAATTGACACACTTTGTTTTGGTGCAGAAACGGATAATATCGATTTACTTAAAATAATCGCCCAGCTATTTATTGATGAACCCGTAGAATATACTATACATCTACAAAACGAACTAAAAAAAGGGATTTCTTTCCCAAAAGCACGTTGTACTGCGGCATCAAACTATCTAGAAAATGAAGAAGTCGCAGAGATTTTAAAACAACCGAATAATATTTTAGCAATTGAATATATAAAAGCCATCCTACGCTATCAGGCAAACATCAAGCCAATTATAATTAAGAGGATTGGAAACGGATATCACGACACCGATTCGAACAGCTCGTATAGTTCTGCAACTGCAATTCGAGGTGATATAAAAGAGAACGGATTCAATTTTCAACAGGCAATTCCAAAAGAATGTCTTAATATACTTGAGCAATCCGATTATTACAAACCGTTATATATCTCTGATTTTTATCCAAACCTTCAATATGCCCTTTGGAGAGAATACAATCACTACGAAAACTATTTCGATGTATCTGAAAATTTTGCAAATCAGCTCCGAGCAATAAAATTCTTTCCTTCAACGTACGAACAATTATTAGACACCTTATCTAGTAAGCAGTATACCACAACCCGAATTCAAAGAATCCTTCTAAATATTCTCTTAGGAATTACGAAACAAGATATGCAGGAGCAAAAGGATAATAATTATATACATTATATTAGACTTCTAGGTTTAAGAAAAGATGCCAGCTATATTCTAAAAGACATGAAAGATTGTTGCGAAATTCCTATTATTAACAAGGTATCTGCCGCAAACACACAATTGAATGATAAAGCATTATCCTACTTTCAAAGAGAAGTACAGTACAATCATCTGTATGCACAGCTCTTTTTTAACAAATATGCTATCGCTATTCCTTCTGAATATGAACATTCCGTCATAATTTTGGAATAATACCATACATTATATTAAGACCATCAAGGATTTATCGATATGAAACAGTTTTTTTTAATGATTAGTCTTATGTTACTTCTTTTAGTGTTTAATGAAGCTGTAATTGTCGGAAGTCGGAATGGTCTTCTTTTATGGTATCAAACCCTAATTCCTTCTTTATTACCCTTTATACTTGTTACAAATGCCTTATCCGAAACCAACGCATATCATATTATTGCTACACGTTTTAAGAATAATCATTCTAATCAAATATATTCAATTATGGCAATTATATTAGGGAATCTCTGTGGCTATCCAATTGGTGGAAAAATATTAAATGATTTTGCAAAAAACAACTGTATTTCTACAAAACAGGCTCATCAGCTTTTGCCAATGGCAAGCCAAGCAAGTCCAATGTTCTTAATTGGCTATGTCTATACCAATATTATTCATCAGCAAATTCCACTTTTTGTTTTTTTATCAAGCATCTATATTCCTGTCGTAATATACTATCTTTGTTTTTTTGCTTCTAAACCACAAGAATCCTATCAAAAAAACTATACTACACCAAAACATCTGCATTTAAAGGATACATTTATGCATACAGTAGAAATTATGGTAATCATTGGAATATATGTTATTATATTCTCTATCCTTCTCTCTATTATAATTCCTTTCTGCAACCATACAGCAGCCAAAGTCATTTTCTCCTTTTTGGAAATAACAAATGGGCTTGAATTAATTCATTCCTTGGATATTCAAACATCTTTACGTCTACCTCTCCTTTGTGCACTCTCCTCATTTGGTGGAATCTGTAGTGCATATCAGATAAAGAGTGTATTAGAATATCCGAATCCAGACATCAAAAAATACCTGTTAGATAAGTGCATCTTATCCACAGGTACCTTTTGTATCATTTATCTGTATTGTAATTAAAACTTCTTGTCCATTGTATAGTCATCAATCACGCCCATAGACTTACCAGTATTGCCAGCGCTGACAGATTCCATAGACTGTGTCGTTATTTCAAATGCATCATCTACCTGAGCATTCTCTTCCACCATACCACGGCCTACGCGAGGACCTCTCTTCACACGACCTTCCATAGAAGAAACCTCTCTTGCCTGTTCTCCATTTGCCTTATATACGGTCTTATCTACCTTTGCTGCTGCAGCGGCCTCGACTGTCTTTGCAACAGTTTCTTGTGCCGTCTGTGGAGTCTGAATTACCGGAGTTCTTCTCTTTACAATCTTTTTCTTAATCTTCTTTGTTCCATCCGCTTCAATCTGCTCTGTAACAATTGTTTCTTCCTTTATTGTTGTCGCCGATGGATTTGTAGCGGTATGGTTCACAGCAGAACTAGCAACCGGTGTTGTTTTTGGCTGCGCAACAGATGTTGCAGATGTCGCTGCCTTAGGCGAATCAACCGGAGCAGATGTTGTAGCCTGAGTATTCGAAACAGCCTTCTTTGGCTCTAATGGTGTTTCGTTTGGAACCACTTTTTCACCACTTGCAACAAAATCAGGAATATTTACAGAAGGCTTTGCATCCTCCATTTTTTCCTCTTTTCCACCAACAGCCTGTTTCATTTTCTGAACCATACCAGTCTTTGCTTTTGGAGGATTTGGTACGGCTTTTCCATTTGCTGCAGTCTTAAACTGTGGCGCAGTCTGAATGCTATTTGGATCTCCGGTAAACTCTATAATTTGCTTCTGCACTTCCTCTAAATTAGCGTTTGCAATCATACATTCATTATTAAATGCCGTCAATAAATTCTCGTAATTCGCACGTTCAGCTTCCATAGTAGCTTCCATATAGTTGCGAAGTCCTGTCATAATATCATTGGTATACTGCATAGAACCCAATCTGATTTCATTTGCTTCAGTTGTCGCCTGTGAAATAATTTCATTTGCCTGCATACGAGCCATTTCAACAGCCTCATATGCCTGCTGATTTGCCATATTCATAATTTCTGTCTCTGAAACCATCTGATTTGCCTGTGCTGTCGCCTGTGCAATAATACCATCCGCACTCTTTCTAGCTTCCATAAGAATTGCTTCCTTATTTCGCATAATCTTTTTGCAACGCTCTATCTCAGCCGGTATTCTATCCTTCAAATCACCGAACAATTCATCGAACTCGTCTCTTGGTACTACTACCTTATTGGATGATAAAGCTGATGTTTTACAGCTATTTATAAAATCCTCAATTTCATTCATTACTTCCTCAATGTTTTTCTTTGCCATTGCTCTTCCTCCACTTCATTCTTTTATTTAAAACGATTTTCCAGCTTTTTTGCGACAAAACCCGGTACAAAATCAGAAACATCTGTACCGTAGCTTGCATATTCTCTGACAATGCTGGAGCTCAAATACGCATAGTCAATACTGGTTGTCAGAAATACCGTATCAATCGTCTCTTTGCTAACTTTTCGGTTACTCTGTGCAATCTGCAACTCATAATCAAAATCGGTAATCGCTCTCAATCCACGAACAATCACGGATATATTGTTTTGTTTCATAAAATCAATTAACAAGCCATCAAAGCTGATAACCTTTACATTATCAAATTCCTTTGTGGCTTCCTCAAGCATTTCTACTCTTTCCGTTGTTGAAAACAAAGGATTCTTTGCACTGTTATTCAGCACTCCAACAATTACTTCATCAAACATTGTAGATGAACGCTTTATAATATCTAAATGACCATATGTGACTGGGTCAAAACTACCTGGATATATTGCTCTTGTCACTCTTTCATCCTCATTTCATATAGTATTGTTTCTATTATTCGTATAAATTATCATGCTTTTTCTAAGAAAATGTGCTTATTAGTCTTATAAATTTTTTCTTTCAATACGCGAAAACCAATCCTATCCTCTTCTGATAACTCTGTTTCCAAATCAGCCTCTATAATCACAAGCGCATTATCTTCTAAGAGCTGCAAAAACGCTGGATGAAGTAAAACTTCTTTTTCCAATCCTTTTCCATAGGGTGGATCCATAAACACCACATGAAATTTTTCTTTCCCTTGCAGCATTGTAATCGCTGCAATAGCAGTACAGTTCATAACCTCCGCCTGCTCATCTAAATGTGTATAGTGTAAATTATCTTTAATAACACCAACTGCATTGCGGTTTTGTTCAACAAAATATGCCTTTTTTGCACCTCGGCTCAACGCCTCAATACCGATTCCACCACTTCCACTGAACAAATCCAAAAAGCAAATATCATACAACTCATCCTGAATCATATTAAACAAGGTTTCTTTAATTCGATCCGTTGTAGGTCTGGTATCCATCCCAACAGGTGTCTTCAGTTGTAATCTTTTTGCTTTTCCAGCTATCACTCTCATAACAAAACTCCTATTTCATTTTATAAAAAAACATTGATTTGTCAACACTTTACAACGTTTTTCCCTAGTTTACATAAAACTAAAGGTATATTTCGTCAAAATATGTACAAAATGCAACAAGGTTATCGAAAACAACGACGTCTTATATGTTGTCATGTATTACGAATTTGCTAAAAATCACTTATTATACTTCTCCAAATACCAAGTGCCAGCTTCTGTAAAATCTTCCTTTGAAAATCCACTCGTCTTGGATACCGAAGACTTCAAAAAGGACGAGGATTCATCTTTGTTACCCAAACTCCACGCAAAGCAGCTTAAATGATGCTTCTCAATCAAATCCATCCATTTTTCGCCTTCGTCGTAACTAATTGCACCATCTCCAGACGCCTCACAAATACTGCTTTCACTAACAATAACCGGCAAACCATTCTGAATCGCAGTTTCCACTTTGCTGCGGATATTGTCCTTATGGGTTGTGGCATAAAAATGCACTGCATACAGTATGTTCTCCTGACCGGTAATCGGATCCTTGGATGCCACATCCACATCCTGCGACCAGTTCGGCGTTCCTACAATAATCAATGCATCCTTATCATTTTTACGAATCACAGGTATCACTTCTTCTGCATAGGACTTAATACTCTCCCACGTCGTTCCACCATTTGGCTCATTACAAATCTCATAAATAACGTTATCCTGTAAAGCGTACTTCTTTGACATTTTATCAAAAAATGTCTTTGCCGTATCTTTATTCTGATTCGGGTCATTATCATTTAAAATGTGCCAATCAATGATCACATACATCCCAAGCTCTGTGCAAGCCTGAACCCCTCTATCAATAATCCCTTCCAGCTCTGTCTGATTTCCGCCACTACAATAACCATTGTAATCCGCCGTATACATAGCAAGACGAATCGCATTCACACCATAGGCTGACAAATCAGAGAAAGCATCTTTATTCACGTAATCAGGGAACCAATTAATCCCATGCGTAGAAACCCCTTTTAACTGAAATATTTTTCCGTTCTTATCTACAATATCGGTTCCTTTAACAGCCAATGCACCGTGATTAGCAACAGGTGTTCCAGAGGTATCCTTTCCTGCAACCTCTGTTTCTTCCGCCACTTCCTCATTCGCTACTTCTTCTGTGCCTGTCTGCTCTTCCGTCACATTTTCCTTTTTATCCGAAGAATTCGCACCATTTTCTCCCAGTGCATATTGGTTACCTGCAATATCTAACACGACCTGTTCCGGTGTAAATGCTGCCGGCGTGTCCAAAATGAATCCAAATGAAACCTCGCCACCAGCGACAACCTCTGTATTATAATCCACAGGTGTAATTTCTAAAGATGTTCCATTCAGATTATAGGTTCCATTCCAACTGCTTTCCAGCTTAGAACCATCTGGTACTGTAATCGTTACTTTCCAATCCTTTTCAGTCACATCAGACTGATTCTTAATTACACCATCAAACTGAGCACATACCATTCCATTGCTTTCCCAGCTATTATTGCTGGATAAAGAAATCGAAAATCCACTCGACGTTTGCGCTTCTACTATCTCTTCCTCTGAGGTCTGTTCTTTTGCAACAGTAGTCTGTGTCGTATTCTTCTTTGTTGATTCTGTATTTTTCTTATCACAACCGATTAACCCTGCAAACAACAACGAAGTCAAACCAATTGTAACCATCCATCTATGTAATCCTTGTTTCATAACTTTCCTCCATATTTTTATCATTTATACATCCTGTTAAGTATAACCAATTTTTCTAGTTTTTTCAATTCTTGAAAAGAGTTTCTAGTTTATTTTTTTACTCTATTTCAAATAATATTCTTACAACATAAAAATGTTGTTTTAAATAGACACAAAAAGAAAAAGGAGGCAAATGACATGAGTAATCAGACAAAGAAGGATGCACAAAGCGCGTTAAACCGCTTCAAATTTGAGGTAGCAAATGAAATTGGTGTACCTCTTAAGGAGGGTTACAATGGTGACCTTACTTCTCGCCAAAATGGTTCCGTAGGTGGAACAATGGTTAAGAAAATGATTGAAGCACAGGAACGTGCAATGAGCGGAAAGTAATCTGCTTCATATAATGAACACTCAATAAAAAAAGTGCTCATCATAGGGATAAACTTCTGTTTAACAGAATATAATCCGTGCCGATGAGCACTTTTTACTTTTTATAATTGTACGCTGCTAAAATCCGTATTCTGAATCAGTCTATCCAACGGATAGCCTTGTTTTTCTAAAAAATCCACCGCTTCATTTGCTTGTTTTAACACGTCTGCATTATTATAAATATCTCCTAATTGAAATAATACATCACCGCTTTGTCGAACACCAAAGAAATCCCCTGGTCCGCGAAGCTTCAAATCTTCATTTGCAATATAGAATCCATCATTAGAAGTATTCAATATATCCAACCGTTCAATGGCTTCCTTTCGCTCCGTTCCACAAAGCATAATGCAATAGGATTGCGCATCGCCACGACCCACACGACCACGTAACTGGTGTAGCTGCGCCAGACCAAATTTTTCAGCATTTTCGATCATCATAACCGTAGCATTCGGATTGTTGATTCCAACCTCAATAACCGTTGTGGAAACCAAGATGTCTATCTTTTTTTCTGCGTAGTCTGTCATAATCCGATTCTTCTCATCCGGTGACATTTTACCATGAAGATAAGAAATGTTAAACTCCTTCGGAAATACCTCTAGCAAGCTTTCCTGATACTCCACTACATTCTCTGCTTCCACATTCTCGCTTGCTTCCACCATAGGACAGATAATATAAATCTGATGCCCTAAATGAATCTGTTCCTGCATAAATTTGTAGGCAGTCGGACGATACTTGGGACCTACCACACAATTCTTAATCGGCAAACGATTCGCTGGCATATCCTTCATAACTGAAATATCCAAATCGCCATACATAATAATCGCTAACGTTCTAGGAATCGGTGTTGCACTCATAACTAAGACATGTGGTTCCTTCCCTTTTTCAGAAAGCTTAGCTCTTTGTCTTACACCAAATCGATGCTGTTCATCGGTTATCACCAATGCTAGATTGCGGTATATAACCTTATCCTGAATCAATGCGTGAGTTCCAATTAACACATCAATCTCCCCACTCGCTAAAGCATCATATATCTTTCTCTTTTCTGATATTTTAGTAGAACCCACTAACAATTCCACCCGCACACCAAATGGTTCTAAATCCTTTTTCACACCTTCATAATGCTGCATCGCTAACACTTCCGTCGGAGCCATAAATGCTGCCTGATATCCATTTTTAACTGTAGCTAATAATGCACTCTCTGCAACAACGGTTTTGCCAGAACCAACATCTCCCTGAATCAAACGATTCATAACAGTACTTCCACTCATATCCTTTCGAATTTCATCAACAGCAATCCTTTGACCTTGCGTTAATTCAAAAGGCAACTGCTCAACAAACTCGTCCGTTTCCTTCCAATTCTCTATAACAAAACGATTCTCCGCTTTCACAGTACGGTCTCTAAGCATTCTCATATGTAAAAGAAACCAAAAGAACTCATCAAACACCAGACGCTCCCGACAGGCTATCACTTCATCAAAATTCTCTGGAAAATGTGAGCCTTGTATCGCATATGGCAATGGCATTAACCCAAACTTCACACACACATCTTCCGGAACCTTATCCTCAATCTTCGAGAGTAATGGTAACGCAGCATGAATCGCTTTCGTCACCACCTTATTACTAAGTCCATCTGTCAACGGATACACTGGCTGCAACGAAGACAACTTATCCACATATTGTGCTTCTGTATAATACTCCGGATGTTCCATTACACGCTGATGATTTCGAATTGATATGGTTCCTACAAAATAATAGGTCTGTCCAATATGAAACACTTGTTTTAAAAATGGAGAATTAAACCAAGTAAGCTTCACTGCTCCTGTTCCATCCTTTACCATACAGGTCACAAGCATAAGGCTTCGAATTTTCTTCACATCCACATAGGATTGTATAGTTGCTTTAATGGTAACACGCGTTCCAATCTCTGCTTCCAAAATATCCACAGGCTCATCATAGCTTAGATATGTTCTTGGATATAGTCTTAGCAAATCATCTATGGTATGTACTTTTAATTTTTCAAATAAGACCACCGTTTTAGGACCAATCCCTTTCAGGCTGTCAATTCTGTCTGTAATGTTCATATTCCCTCCGCCGACAAAGAACATTTGTTCTATATTATACTCTATTTGATTAATTTGTCAACCGATATGCCAAGCGCACCTAAAAAGACATCAAATTCACAGTCGTAAATTTGATGTCTTTCGCAACATTTATTCCACTGACAAAATATAATAGTAAATCGGCTGACCACCATAGTTAAACTCTACATCACAATCCGGATAGGTTTCCTCCACATAATCAGCAAATTCCTGAGCATCCTCTTCCTTCACATCAGCACCATAATAAATACTAATTAACTCTGAATCCTCATCCACCATAGTAGCCAACAGCTCTTTCGTTGTTGTATCCAAATCCTTAGAAACAGCCTTGATACCTACATCATCAATACCCATTATATCACCTGCATTAATTTCTTTCCCATCAATGCTAGTATCACGGACAGCATAGGTAACCTGACCTGTCTTTACATTGTTCATTTCCTCTGTCATAATAGATAAATTATTCTCACCAGTTTGGTTTGAATCAAAGGCAATCAAAGCTGCAACCCCCTGTGGCGCTGTCTTAGATGGAACAACAACAATTTCCTTGTCTTCTGTCAAATCCCGTGCCTGGTTTGCAGCCAAAATAATATTCTTATTATTGGGTAAAATATAAATGGTATTCGCATTTACCTTGTCAATGGCATTCAACATATCCTCCGTGCTTGGATTCATAGTCTGACCACCCTCAATCAAGTAATCTACACCCAAATCCTTGAAGATATCATTCATACCCTCACCAACCGATACTGCAATAAAGCCATATTCCTTACACTTTTCTTCTACCGGTTCTTCCTGTACTTCCTTGGAAGCTTTTCTCTCAGCCGCCTGAGTTGCTGCCAACGTTTCAGCTTCCATAATAACTTTTTCTCTATGTTCTTCACGCATGTTATCTACTTTCATACTAGTCAAAGAACCATAGGTCAGTCCTCTCTCAAATGCAAGACCAGGATGATTGGTGTGCACATGAACTTTTACAATCTCGTCATCTGATACCACAACCAAAGAATCGCCGATTGATTCTAAATAGGATTTGAATTCCTCTTCAATTTTCATATTATACTCTCTTTCGAGCATGATAATAAATTCTGTACAATAACAATACTTAATATGAGACGTATCTATTTCCTTACGGTCAATTCCTGCCGAATTAGTTGTTTTAAGACCCGATGCATCTGGTGCAATTTTGCTCTCCTTACCATCTGAATTATAGCCACTCGAGAAGTCATACACAACCTTACCAGTCAAGGCATCCAATGCCCCCTCCAAAATTGTCATAAGACCTTCGCCACCAGAATCCACCACTCCAGCTTCTTTTAATACAGGTAGCATGTCTGGAGTCTTATTCAGGACCTCCCTGCCATATGCTAAAATCTCTTCCGCAAATACAAGAAACTCCTTCTTTGACTTAGAAAGCTCTGTCGCCTTATCTGCCATTCCCTTAGCAACCGTCAAAATAGTACCTTCCTTCGGTTTCATTACAGCTTTATATGCAGTTGCAATAGCACGGTTAAATGCATTTGCAAAATCTTCATTGGTTATCTCGGTTTTACCTTCCAATTCTTTGCAAAAACCACGAATCAACTGTGATAAAATCACACCAGAATTCCCTCTTGCACCACGCAAAGAACCTGTCGACATCGCCTTTGACACATTTGCATAATTCGGATTCTCAATTGCTGCAACCTCTTTTGCTGCTGCAGTAATTGTAAGCGTCATATTGGTTCCTGTGTCTCCATCCGGAACAGGAAACACATTTAATTCATTAATATATTCTTTCTTTTCTTCAATTCTTTTTGCGCCCGCAAGAAAAGCATACTGAAGACTCTTTGCATCCAAACTCATATTTCGACTCTGACCTCCTAATCAATTACTCGTACACCTTCAACAAAAACGTTGATATTCTCAACCTGCATACCAGTAAATTCTTCCACTTTATAGCGAACTGTAGACATGAGATTCTCTGCTACAGTAGAAATGCATACTCCATAAGCCACAATAATATGAAAATCAATGGAAATAGAATTATTTTCACCAATTGTAACATTTACGCCTTTCGAAACACTATCTCCACGGAGCAGTTTTACAAATCCATCTTTCATGTTCACAGTTGCCATACCAACAATTCCAAAACATTCAATTGCAGAAAGTCCCGCAAACTGTGCAATCACATCACTTTCAATCAATATTTCACCATTACCTGTTTCTAATTCAATCCTCATATATAAACCTCCTATTTCATTCATCCATTATATACATTATTACCATTTTACAAGAAATTTTAATAAACCAGTGTCTATTTTTTCATATAATACCATTACTAAAAACTATGCGCAAGCACAAAAGAAAAAAAGAAAACTTTTTTTAAAATTAACACTTGCATTATGATAGCACTTCTGTTAAAATTGACGTGTTGCAAACCGATAGGTTAATATTTTCAAGGAGGTGCAAGTCATGGCAAAGTGTTCAGTATGTGATAAAGCTGCTCATTTCGGTATTAAGGTGAGCCATTCTCATAGAAGATCTAACAAGATGTGGAAATCAAACATTAAGAAGGTTAAGGCAAATGTTAACGGTACACCAAAGAGAATTTATGTTTGTACTTCATGCTTAAGATCTGGTAAAGTAGAAAGAGCTTAATAATCTATGAAAGAAAAGAGGACCAAGCGGTTCTCTTTTTTATTTCTTTAACATTTGCAAAATAATACATAAGCTATAATCAACGTCATTATCACTACAACGAAATTCCAAAATCCTTCCAAAAGAAAATCTACGATCATTCCCACACTAAACCAAAAGAAAGCAAAACCCCATACCCGTTTCATAACTCCTCCACATATACCATGTATCAATTATAAAACAGTATATTCAGGTCTTGCCTCTTTTGTGACTCAAATCGTTCTAAACTATTACTCTTAGATGTTTCAGATTATTTTTCTACATCTGTAACGACATTGGATACCGCAACTTCTACTTCCTCTGTTATCACTTCTTTTTCATCTTTCTTCTGAAAACGATCAATCAAATCAGGAACCATATCTAGAACCTTGGTAATTGTATCCTGATTCTTAACATTTACCAAACGAATTTGTCCGTCCTTGATTACCAATACAGCACTTGCTGTCATCTTACCACCAAGACCACCTGCACCATTATTCTTATCTGTGCCAGAAAATGCTCCCGCAGCTACACCAAAGCTCACATCCACTAAAGGTAAAATAATTGTATCACCTATTGTAGTTGGGTCTCCTACTACTGTTTTAGTTGAAAGGAATTTATCCATTCCCTGAAATAAAGACCCCACCGTTGTGTTAAAATCATTTGCCATTTTGTTTCCCTCCTACGCTTCTATTATAGTTTGTACTTTCTTAATCACTTTTATAAGGTTTTTATTAAGTATAACCTGAATTACCAATTTTACAATAGGAAATAGGCTAAATTTTCCATTTCCTTTTAATTCTCCATCAAAACAAGCTTGCTCAAAATCTGGTTCAATTTGAAGAAATCTATCATACCAAGCTAAAAACATCGCCAAAATACCTAATACCTGTCCTGTCGTGGCAGGATCCTCTAATCCAAAATGAATACATCCTTCCAGCTTCTTCGGCTTAATAGCATTCCATAGCGCCTTAATATAGGCTATTGCATCTTTTTTGGCAACCTCAAACCGCTTATGATGATAAAGCTTCAACAAAGCTTCTCGTTTTTCATTTATTCTCCTTAGTTTTTCTATCAGTTGTTTTATTTTAGTTTTCACACTTCGAAGTTTAATTTCTATCTTCTCAATGATTGACCGCGATTGCTTTTTCTTTTTAATCTTTTTTTCAAGCGTAGCTACCTGCTTCTTCGACTCAAATCGCTCACGATGTGTTGCATCCTTCATATCAGGAGCTTCCGATTCAATCTCATCCAACTCTTCTTCATCTGAGACTTCTGGTGAAAAAAATTTTCTACCAATCCAAGAAAGCGGTATATCCATATTGGTCATCACAACACCACCCAACATCCGAACTACATATTCGAATTTATCATCCTGATAATTGACTACCACCTTCAATAAAATCGGAGTCCATTTAACCAATGCCGTAGCCTTAGAAGTGTCTTTGTACATCCCATCAAACTGATAACGCAATGGCACAAATAACAAAATACCTAGTATTAAAATCAAAAACGCCAAAATAATCAGTAATACAATTCCGATTATCTTCAATATGGATAATATCATCTAATCACCTTAAAATAATCCTTAATTGGAATATTGCCACCTTCATATCCGACATCTAAGACAATCTGTTCAATGATATGAAATGCATCTTCTCTCGTAGGTGCAAGCCCCACCACCCAAAGTTCTATTTCCATGTTCTGATAGTGAGATTGCAATAATTCAGGATACCAATATACCTCTAACAAGCCTTCCTTTCCGATTGGTAAAGTTATCAGAAACAAATCTAACTTAGGAAATTTCTTTCTAATCTTTTTCTTTATAGAAGCAAGCTTCCTATCCGAAATTTCTTCACTATACAATTGTTCATGAAACCGGATATCCATACAATCACCTGCTTCGTTTAATATTCATCTGCCATCATATCCTCTAATAGCTTTGCACATGCCATCAACTCACCTGCATTGCTACAATGATTCAGACTGTACTCGATATAATCTTTAACCTCTTGTTGTGAATTAAACAACACTGGCATATTCGAAAACATAGCAGCCATCACTGCACGATTCACTTCTTTCGAATGATTTGAGAAAAACTCTGTCAACAACGCAACTAGTTCATCTCTCTTCTCTGTCACGTAATCTGCGTCCGCCATATCATTTTCACTGTCATTTTGTTCCAAATCAATAAATAAACTATTCGACATTAGCTTTGAAATCAACAGTAAGCTATTGAATATACTTTCAGACATAATCCAGGAAATGGTATCCTTATGTTCCGTCATCACTTCCATTAGAATACTTTCATACTGCATTATATCCTCACCTAATTCCTCTTGGACACCCTCAATTTTCATAAACCCATCTGTAACATGGTCTGAAATCGTACCTTCTGTAATAAATGCGGTATGTATTCCTCTAATCATATCAACACATACATCTATCGTATCATCCTCGTTCTTCTCATAAGGTAATGCCAACAACACAGCATACAAATCATTAATAATTTCCATAACCAACAAATAATTACTCACCAATTCGGTTAAATAATCTGTCGTCATTGAAAATTGTTCCATTATTGCCTTGTAAGTAGCCAAATCCATTGATTTAAAATCTACTTCCTGCAAGGATTGAATGACTTTTATAATCGCTGGATACGCATCATCAAAACCTTTCGGCAATTCCAATAACGCAGTAGATTTGAGCATAGCAACAAAACTATCCACGGAAGATTTATCTGAACCATTATAAATATTTAAGGTATCCGTCAAATAATCAAAAAAACGATTCTTTGTCATTCGAATTGGCAACTGACCTGTTACCATCTGAATTTTGCTATTCACAACCATCTTATCATTGTCTTGAAACAAATACCGGAATACCTTTGCCGCTAAAGCCGACTCCTCTACAGGATATTCCTCACCTGTAACAGTATACTCAATTCGATTTAATACATATTCATATATCTGCAACGTATCTGTATATGCAGTCAGAATATTCATTTTTTGAGTCATCTCTTCTCGCAACTTATGAAGAGCTGCTAAAAGTTCTTCATAATTCTCCGGCATAGATTCTGCCAAAACCGTCTGAAATAGGATTGTATGCAATGTATTCACTGTTTTCGCCAAATATTCATCTTGATCAATACCATTCGTATCATCCTGAATTTCTTTAATTGTATAATAATTCAACACCAAATGTAATAAACCATATTCATAGGTTGCACTAATGTATGAACTCGCATAAGCCGGTAAGTTCATCTCCAAATTAGCTCCCTGCAAAATATCTCGCATTATATTCTTGTTTTCTTTTTTCATAACTCATCCTCTATTCAGTAAATTCTCTTATTTTTTGTGCTCATGTGTAAACAAATGATTCTGACAATACTCATAATTGCCATTACAACGTGAACAATAACGAAACTCTAAAGCCGGATTATCTTCCTCTGTCTGACCACATATAGCACATTTATGTCTAGTTAATAGCTGCGTCTCCCTTACTTCCTTCTTATAGGTTTTCTTACGTTTTCGATGTGCAGCACTCACGCGCGTTTTCCCCTTCATTAAGAAATAGAATAGAATAAAATTAAGCACAGACATAACAACTGTTACCATTCCCGGATAATATCCCATCATTCCATAGGATAAAATCGCCAAAATCAGATACGCAATATCCAAATAACCCAACCATTTTACTCGAATTGGAATAAACATATACAATAATACCTGCATATCCGGAAACATAAATGCATAAGCCAAAAACATACTCATACACAAATAATAGGTCGACGTATCCGAATAAGCCGCATACATACTAGCAAGCTCGGCTTGTCCACATAATTTCATAACCAGATAGGTCCCAAGTACTCCAAGATCAGTAAAAAAGACACCAGATAAAATATACAACGTATAACGAAAATCTCCCCACGCATTTTCCAAGGTCCGTCCCACATGAAAGTAGAACATCAACGTAATGATAACCAATATACTCGCACTGCCAGGTGGCATAAAAATCCAAGTAATCAGACGATAAATCTGCCCATGCATAATCTTCTCTGGGTTCAAATTAATAATCTCTATTGCGTCTGGCGCAAAAATCTGAATCATATAACCAACAATAAAACAAACAATCAATACTACCGTTAAATTCGGAATTGCTATCTTACCATATTTGCGTTCCATTTTTGTTAAAAAATCCATTTGTTATCATCCTCTACTATTATTTTATAAGCCTTTCCCATGATATGTAATACATCCTGGTAATACATCTATTATTCTGTCTTATGTATAATATACTTCACCAAAAACCTTGATGAAGTATATTGTAATTACTAAAACAGCCTATGTTAATCCTCATCCTCAAAGAAGTCATCTAAATCTTCCTTCTCACCTCTTGGTTGCACCATAGGCAATGTAATAATTAATCCTTCCGGTAATTCAACATCCTTTAACATAGGATTCCATCTTGCTAAGGTATCAAAATCAACATCTAAAGCCTGTAACACTCGTTGAATCGTATCCCCCTCATTTACTACATATGTCTTCTCTGGTCTCGCTGGTGTAGTCGGAATACAGATTTCATCTCCTATCTGTAAATTATATACATTTACGTAAGGATTTAATCGCATAATATCAAACAATTTTACATCATATTGTCTAGCAAGCTTATACAAAGTATCCCCAGACTTAACCAAATGCACATATCCTCTACATGCAGAGGATGGTCTTCTTTCGTTGTCATCATTAAAATTGGGCATAACCATAATATAACCTAATACTCTTTTTTATTATTATATTCCGCCCATCTTAAATAGTTCCTTATTCTGCTGATGGTATGCTTTCCGAAGTCTGTGTTGGCACTTCCGTTGGCTCTTGTGTCGTTGCCTCTGTTGCCACCTGTGTTGCCGCTTCAGTCGTTGCTTGTGTTGCTGATTCCACTGGTGTTTGCGTTGTTGCTTCCCCTGACGTCTGCGTTGTAACTTCAGTGGAAGATATTGTTTCCGGTTCAAAAGCTATCTCAAAGGAATCGCCCTTGAATTCATCCTCATAAAATTCAGTATAGTTCAATGTATATTGCTTCATATCTTGCACTGTAAAAAGAATCGATTTTGTAACCGACTCATCCTGCTTCAAGGTAAAAAGATTATCCATAAAATTATCTTGATTCAAATCAACCTTACCATAACCTGTAATAATCTCTTTCGACTTATTTCCTTCATAATCCAGAATAAAATCAGTGATGCTCATCGGAATATCCTCATCATAGGTATTCTTGATAGTAAGCGTTACTACTAAATATGTTTTTCCTTCCTCCGCCTGATATAAACCATCATCAAACTGATACGTATCATATTTTACGGCATTCTCTACTGTAACGTCAAAAAAAGCAGTCTCTATCTTGTCTCCTACTTCTGCTTTAATTATACCACCATAGCTTCTACCATCATCTGATATTCTCGAGCCATTCTTGTCTGCCCGATCACCGCCTAAAGTCAAAACTCCCAATATAAATACTATAATAGTAATTAAGATTATCATTTGTTTCAAACGATTTTTATTCTTTAACATATCAATCTCCAAATTCTATATTAATCTTCAAATCATTTGTAACCATTTCCACATTATATATTTTTATAAATATTGTATCATACCTGGTCCTAATTCTTCTGTTGGTCTAGCGATAAAACCATGTTTTTTGTAAAACTCTTCTCTTCCCTTCGCACACATTAAGCATAACATCATCTGCGTTTCTTCTGTTTGCAAAGATTTTACGTAATCTATTAAGCTTTTTAAAATCATAGATCCAACACCACGACTTTGATATTCTGGTACTACAATCAAATCCTGTATATAACAAATGACTGCACCATCACCAACAATTCGACCTATACCTATTAATTGATCATCCTCATATGCTCCAACTATATAGATACTATGTTCTAATGCCTGATCCGCCTGTTTCTCCAAAAGTGTTTTCCAACCAACCTTTGCACGAATGGATAAATAATCCTGTACAGTAATTGCATTTTTCTTAATTGTTATCATTATTATAATCTCACTGGCACATCTTTATCCCTCAGATATTGCTTTAAATCAACAATTTCTAATTCTTTATAATGAAATAAAGAAGCGGCTAAAGCTGCATCTGCCTTCCCCTCAGTTAATGCATCATAAAAATGTTCCTTTGTTCCAGCTCCACCAGAAGCAATCACCGGAATGGATACATTTTCACTTATCATTTTAGTTAATTCAATATCATAGCCTGCTTTCGTACCATCACAGTCCATACTAGTAAGCAAGATTTCTCCTGCTCCCATTTTTTCGGCCTTAATCGCCCACTCTACAGCGTCCAATCCGACATCAATTCTTCCACCATTCTTATATACATTCCATCCCGAGCCATCTGCACGACGTTTTGCATCAATCGCAACAACAACACACTGACTACCAAATTTATCTGCTGCGTCGCTAATCAATTCCGGCGTATTAATCGCTGAAGAATTAATAGATATCTTATCTGCACCTTCACGTAAAATCACTTTAAAATCTTCCACAGTACGTATTCCTCCACCCACAGTAAATGGAATAAATACCGTCTCTGCCACTCGTCGAACCATATCAATCACGATGTTTCTTGCGTCAGATGATGCAGTAATATCCAAAAAAACCAATTCATCTGCACCAGCTTTGTCGTATGCCTTTGCGACCTCAACAGGATCACCTGCATCACGCAAATTAACAAAATTAATGCCTTTTACAACACGTCCTCCTGTCACATCAAGACACGGAATAATTCTCTTTGTAAACATATTAACATTCCTCCTTCATAGGAGATTGCAGAGAAACAAAATTCTCTAATATCTTCAATCCAACCGTACTACTCTTTTCAGGATGAAACTGACAGGCGAAAATATTATCTTTTTCAACGCTTGCATGAATTAATGTAGAATAGTATGTAGTTGCAGCAACCTCTTCTTCATTGGTTGCTTTCAAAAAATACGAATGTACAAAATACACATACGGATTTTCTGGTATTCCTTTGAACAAAGTAGCATTCTTTTTTATCTCCAAGGAATTCCATCCCATATGTGGAATTTTAAGATTAGCAGCATCTGGAATACGATTAATCGTACCCTTTAATAACCCAAGCCCTGTCACTCCAGGTGCTTCATCACTACTTTCATATAAAAGCTGCAAACCAAGACAAATTCCCAAAAAAGGAATCTTCTTTTCTACAACATCATATATCACCTTATCCAACTGATAATCACGAAGTCTTCCCATAGCATCACCAAAGCTACCAACACCCGGCAATATTACTTTCTCACTCGCCATAATCTCATCTCTATCACGTGTAATCCGCGCTTCTTCACCTAAATAGCCTAACGCTTTTTCCACACTTTTTATATTACCAGCATCATAATCAAGTATCGCTATCATTCCTTCACTTCCTCTTCTTGCTCTTTCGGTAATGTTGCGTCGTCCAAATTCACATCAGGATTATCAGATGCCGTACTTGACGTATCATCCGACTTCTCTTTCATAATATTACTGTTTTCTCCAGCTGTGACTTGAATGAATTGCACATATTCGTAATTCCCTAATTTGTTAATTTCTACAGCCTGCTCAACTGTAATGCCATACTGTTCATTCAGCACAGTACTAATTTGATTAAATGAAAAATCCATATCGGTTGTTACACCTAACTCTTTCGCCTCTTCATAGTGTTCGTAATATTTATCTACACCACGAAGCAAAGAATCCAAAGCTTTTTCAGAACGACCAAGCTCAACATTGTTTAAGTATGATTCATATAAACGCTCCACATACATAACCGTATAAATGCGATTTTTCAAATCTTCATCTTCTTCCTTCACTTCAACTCCAACAATCTCATCATAGGCTTTACGATACTTTTGGTTTGCAAAATAATTGGTAGCACGCTCAATTGCCTGCGAATAGTTAAAGTTATTGGTAGCTAAAAAGAAAAGAAATGTTATACCCAAAAACAGAGTAAATATAAATATCACCATTGGCTTATTCAATTTCTTCTCTGGTTCTGCATTCGCCAACTCTTCTGCTTTTCTTCTTGCTTTTTTCTGTGCTTTCAGCTTCTTTTTTTCCTGGTTATCTTTTTGCTTTTGAGAATTTTTAGCTGTTTTTTCTTCTTTTGCAGCCTTTGCTTTTTCTTCTTTTGCTTTTTTAGCTGCTTTTTTCTTTTCTTTTTTAGCAGCCTTCTTTGCTTCAATTTCCGCTAATTCTTCTTCTGAAAGAATATCATCCTCATCCGGCTCACCAAAGAGAATCTCCATGAGCTGCTGCTTCTTATCTGGTTTACTAGCAGGCAATTCATCCAAATCATCTAGCATATCTTCGATTGCTTCACTAGAAGGTGCTGAATCGATTGAAACTTCATCCTGCGTAGAACTCGTATCATCCGACGCATCATCTAAATCCAGCATTGATAAAATATCATCCAAGTCATCATTCTCTGCATCACTTAATGTACTAACCGGCTCTTCTTCCTGTCTAGACTCACCAAAAGAGTCCTCTCCGCCTTCAAATTCTTCTAACGCCTGTAACAAATCAATTTCGTCCTCTTCAGGCACTTCATCAGATGGCATTTTTGATTCTTTCGTTTCCTCCGGTATATCCGGTATGGATTCCTGTACTATCTCCTCTGGTAGACCTTCTTCCTCCAATAAACTATCTAAGAAAGAATCCGTATCAAAAGAATCCTCATTCAAATCCGCTTGCTCAGAAAATAACTCATCTTCAGTTTCATTCTGCGACACTTCTTCACTTGTTTCCGTTTCGTCCAATTCTGAATTGTCCTTTTTATCTTCCGGCATAGTATCAAATAAATTTGCAACATCTATATCATTTTCAAAATCCTTCAGCAAATCATCTAAATCATCTGATTCTACGTCATCTAACTTCGTAACATCCAAATCTTCAAAATCAATGTCAGAAAAATCCAAATCTCCAATATCCAAATCTGCCAAATCATCCAAGTGATCTAACTCATCAATCTGCGCTTCCGAAAAATGTAGCTCTTGATCCACCTGCAAATCATTTGCATCCAATTCCAAATCCATATTAAATAAATCTTCATCTGAAATAAGCTGCTGTTCTTGATACTGACGCTTTTCGTTTTCAATCTGATTATCAAGCTCTTCTTCAATTTTATGGTCAATCTCTTTATCTAATGAAATTTCATTCAAAAGATTGTCAAGATAATTCTCATCCATAAAAACACCTCGTATTTCATATTTCTATACATATAAACAAACATAGCTATTGTATCATATCTTTTATATTTTAACAAGGAACATACTTGCTTTTTACATTTATTTATTATATAGTGTATATATCGACTTAATAAAAGGAGGGTATTGTATGAAGTCTACTTTATATGTTGAATATCAAGAAAAGCAACTAGAAGAAAAAGCATTAGTTGCAAAAGCAAAGAAAATCTGGACTTCAACAGGCAAGAAGGTGTCTGAATTAACATCTATGCAGTTGTATGTTAAGCCAGAAGAGAACATGGTTTACTGTGTATTCAACGACGATGTGACAGGTGAATTCCCATTAGATTAATCTAATATCTCTTGTTACAAACACAACCGAACAATCGAATAGATTGACTTGTGTTGGATTGAATTAACAAAAAGAAAGCGATAAAGACTAAAGCTTTACCGCTTTCTTTTTGTTATTCACATTTATTTGTTAAACTTCTAAGCTGACAATCAAATTGTCAATGCAATTAACCAACTGACCAATCTCTGGTTTCGAAATCTGAGCATCTGCACCCAATCGCTCACCCTTACGCTTCATATCTTCATTAATCAAAGAAGAAAATACAACAATCGGTAAGTGTTTCAAAGCTTCGTCGCTACGAATCAATCGAATCAAACGATGACCATCCATCTGTGGCATTTCGATATCTGTGATAACACACTTCACACCATAATCAACACCATTATTCTTCTTAAGCTCTAATAACTTATCCCACGCCTCTTGTCCATTCGCATAAATATGTAAATTAGTATATCCTGCCGTTGTCAACGCATCTGTTACTAATTTCTGAAGCATTGGAGAATCTTCTGCTAAAATAATCGGAATATTATTACGTTCTCTCTCTCCTAGCTGTTCAATCTGGGACATCTTAAGACTAGTCTCTGGACAAATCTCCTCTACAATTCGTTCAAAGTCAAGAATAATAATCAAATCTTCTAATTTTTTAATAATACCTGTTGCAATTCCTACACCAGGTGCATTCACAGTCGAATCTGGTTTAACAATATCTAACCATGATACACGATGAATACCTAACACTTGTTCTACATCAAAAGCAATATTCAAATTGTTAAAGTTCGTTACAATCAACATATCTGTACTGCGTGTCTCCTTCTCAGGAAAACCAAGTGCCATAACCAAATTAATAACCGTAATAATCGTGTCACGTGGCATAAAAATACCTTCAATACACGGATGAGAGTTCGGCACCGGAGTAATCTCTGTCATCGAAAGAATCTCACGTACCTTTGCAACATTAATACCATAATGGTTACCTGCAATTGTAAACTCTAACACCTCTAATTCATTGGTTCCACTTTCTAATAAAATATTTGTATCCATATTCAAACCCCCTTATTGTAAAATGTTAATCATATTATCCATACCGTTATATGTAACGTACAAATCCATTGTATTCAACTCTGCTTGCATACTATCTGACACCTGGAATACTAAAACTGCTTCCTGTTGAACACCTGGCTCAACATTCGTTTCTAGCGTACCTAAGTCATCCATCAAAATAGTCAGCATAGGATTGGCTGCTTTACTGCCATTACATACAATACGATAATCTATTTCCTTATCCAACAAAGAAAACGACACGATATCCTGTGTGTTATTGACCACGTCAAAATGTAGTACCAAAAGTTGATAACCTTCTGAAGCCTCCAAATATATGAATTCTCCCTGTTCATCGGTTGCCGGATACTTATCTACAATAGAATACTCACGAAATGTAATATCAACGCCTTCAATTCCTGCAATAATAGCGATATTACTTTCTGTTCCAACAGGGTTAGCTTCAAATGTCTCATTCGTAGCTTCACCACTCGTTGTTTCCATACCTTCAGTCGTAGCCTCTTCACTTGTTCTTTCTTGTTCCGTCGACTGTTCTGTCAACCTCTCTGTACTCTCTTCCAACGCCTCTGACGCAAGTTCTTCTGCTTTTTGGTTACCATCATCTATACGATCCACATAATTAATGTCGTATTTGAGAAGTAATTCCGCCGCATATTCTGCAATCAATTGTGTTTCATCATCCGTTAACTCTATAACCTTTTCACATCCAACCAACAGCATTACGCATAAGCAGACACTTAACAAAGCTAACTTTTTTCTAATCATCTTTATCCCTCTATATATCTGCATCAAAATACTATTGATATTTTATCACGAATTTCGTTTTTCTTCAAGAATTTTCATCACTTATATGCTGTTTTGATACTTCCAATTCAAAATAGAAAACAACTCCCTCGTCTGTATTATATGCGCCATACCTTCTTCCGTGAAGTTTCATCGTTGCAGCAACAATTGACAGACCGATTCCACTACCACCATATTCTCTCGTTCTAGCCTTATCCACTTTGTAAAATTTAATCCATATTTTTTCAATTTCTTCCTCCGAAATGTGGTCACCTTCATTAAATACATTAATACGCAAAATATTATCATGTTGCTCCCAGTTGACGCGAACTACTTTCCCATAATTCGCATAATGAATCGCATTGCTAATGTAATTACGATAAACATCGCCTATCATAAACTCATCCGCCCACACATATATTGGTTGCTCAAAATGGAATTGAAAATCAATCTGATTTTGTTGCAATAATATCTCTGATGACGCATTAATATTTTCCATCAACTCAACAATATCAAAACGTTCAAAACTAATCTTATCTGTTCCAAATTCTAATTCATTCAATGCTAATAATTTCTTTACCATTGAATTCATACGGTCTGCCTCATCCATAATAACCTCACAATAGAACTCTCTACTTTCCGGTTCATCTGAAATATTTTCCTTCAAACCTTCCGCATATCCTTGAATTAAGGCAATCGGTGTCTTTAACTCATGTGAAACATGCGATAAAAATTCTTTTCTCATTTCATCAATCTGCGTTTTTTCTTCAATATCTCTTTGCAATTTTGCATTGGCAGTTTTCAACTCCGAAATAGTAGCTTCCAACTCTTGCGACATAGAATTAATACTTTCACCAAGCTCACCGATTTCATCCTTAGAATGATTTTCAACCTTAACATCAAAATCCAATTGTGCCATTTTTTTTGCTACGATTGCCATTTGATGAATTGGCTTCACATAAGAGCTGCTTGCAAAGAACATTGCCAAACATCCAACAAAAACCGCAGCGAAACCAACATAAATATACAAACGCATTGTCGTAGATACACTTTCATTAAAACGCACAACAGAAGATCGAAGCGCAACTAAACTACCATCGTCCAACACACCAACCAAGTCATAAAAATTAGAATTTAACTTTTGGTCATAATTTTGATGAAAAATCCAATATCCTTTTCCCTGATGGAACAAGTCATCTCCTAAATCTTTTTCACTTTCTCCTTCTAAAAGAGTTGCTATTGATTGCATGCTGGTCCACATTTTACTCTCTTCATTAATATTACTATAAATAGTGCCATCCTTGCGCAACACAAAAATATTAATTTCTCCATTTGCCGCTAATTTGGATAAATGTTCTGAGATTTCGTCATCCGTCAGTCCATTTTGAGAAAATACCATATTGACATCATCATACATATTAATCATACGATATTTCAGCTCACTCAAAAAAAATCCTCTTACACTTAATTGTGTTACCAAAACAGAACTCAATATAGTCAACAACATCATAACCATTAAGAACATTGTTAACTTAAACCTTAACGAGCATTTCATCCTTGCAAACATATCATTCCTCTTCTACATTAAACTTATATCCCATACCCCAAATTGTCTTAATATAATCTCCACAGTCACCTAACTTATTACGTAATTTTTTTACATGTGTATCAATCGTTCTGGCATCTCCAAAATAATCATAATTCCATACATTGTTCAAAATTTTTTCTCGGGACAATGCTACTCCTTGATTTACAACAAAATAATTCAACAATTCAAATTCCTTAAAGCTCAAATCAATAATGGATCCTTTCACCTTTACAGTATGTGCTGCAATATCAAGTTCAATATTGCCTGCGGTTAAAAGCTCCTCTTGCAATACTCCAGCAGTACGACGAAGTATTGCTTCCACTCTTGCCACTAATATCTTTGGACTAAATGGCTTCGAAATATATTCATCTACCCCAAGTTCAAACCCCAGCAACTCATCTCTCTCATCTGATTTCGCTGTCAGCATAATAATAGGAACTTCAGATAATGCCCTTATCTCCTTACATACCTGCCATCCATCCATCCGAGGCATCATTACATCTAAAATAATCAACGAAATATCTTTATCTTCCACAAACAAATCCACTGCTTCTTCACCGTTAGAAGCTTCTAGCACACTATATCCTTGTTTCGTCAAAAAATCCTTCACAAGCTTACGCATACGACTCTCATCATCCACTACTAAAATCTTAACCGGACTCATACTTACCTCCTTACTACAGAAAAAGAGACAGGTATATAATCTGCCTCTTATCCACCACATTCAATACCTTTGCATCATTATATAACAAAAATATGTACGAACTGTGATTTATTCATCAAATTCTATATTCAATTCTTCTTCTTTTTCCTTAACTGCTTGTTCTCTTCGTTCCAACTCATTTTCCCAAACAGAATACTTATTCAAAATCTTATTTTCTGTATTCACATAGCCTACATTTGGGTTTACAGCAGCAATAATAAACATACCAACAACAACGACAAGTAGTGCAACAATAGTAATCGTCATCCTAGTCTTAATCATCATCAAGTGTTGCACCTTCGTCTCCAGCTTACCCTGATTTAGTTGTGTCAATTTGTCATATTCCATTCGTTTTGGTAATGAAATGTTGGGAAGTTCTTCCTCTCGATAGCCATATTGCTCCATCAAATTATGACGTAATTCATACAAGAATCCATAACCAACCATCGTCTTGAACATTTCTCGTTCTATTAACTTACAATACAATTCATACGTCGTTTTACCATCTGAACTTTGTAGTTTTTTACGAATTGCTTCAACATTACTCTGTTCTTTATAGGCAACCTGTGCTTCCTTGTAACTTGAAAAAACAAAGCCATCTACAATAAGAGATTCTTTATCCATAAAATCATCCTTTTCTACTCTTCACCTAACTGCATCTCAAAAAAAGTAATAGCCTTCCTACAATCCGAAAGGCTATCAATATCCATTACAAATGGAGCTGAGGGGAATCGAACCCCTGTCCGAAGACTCTTCCATTATGGCATCTCCCATTACAGTCGATTTTTTGACATTCCCTCAACTCACCGCCAAACGACAGGCTGTAAATCTTAGTAGCTTCATAAATCTTTTACTGTGTCAAAGCTTTCACAGCAAAGTGCCCCACTGTTTTGATGCCTTATCCTAAGCCATGGGTTAACTTAGGTAAGACAGCTGCCACTAGGCAGCGTACGCTAACTTATTGTCTGCGTTTATATTTAATTCCAAGTTTTTAGATGGTCCTGGTCCATCAATGGCTTCCATAATTTCTAAATCCCCGTCGAAACCAGTACAACCCCTGATCAAAAAATCAGATTGTTCTGATTATATTAAGTAACTTCTATTCTTCAGAAGCTTCTTCCAAATCCTCTGCGTCTAATGACTCGAGCTCTACTCCTGCTGCTTCCTCCACAGCCTGCTCAATTTCACTTTCTGTTGTATCTGAAATTTCTGTTGTATCTTCTGTATCAAACACAGCTAAATCAGATGAATAGTTATCGTCAATATAATTACTAACAAACGCCTGTAATGTAGAATCTCCAACAAATTTCGGAATACTCTTGTATATGCTAATACCTGCCGGCACCCCGACCACAGCACCTACAATCAACGCAGCTACAATACATTTTACCGCTAGTCTTACCTTTCGTTTTCTCTCTATTTCCTTACGATGCTTTTTTTCGTATTTTCTCTTATCAACCTTCGCCTGGCTCATAATATCCTCCTATGTTGCTCCTCATAATAATGATTTGCTATATTTTATCTAATCCTTTGCTATCATAACACATAATCGCAAAAAATAAAATGAATTTTTGATGAACTGTTCAGATAATTATCTCCATTATCCCAAATTACGGATTTTGAACTCTTTCTCAGCCTCACGTTTCATATCTTTTTTTGCAATATCATTTCGCTTGTCATAAAGCTTTTTACCTCGGGCAAGACCTATTTCTATCTTAACCAAGCTATCTTTAAAATATACTCGCAATGGTACGATTGTATATCCCTTCAGCTTTGATTGACCCATTATTTTATTAATTTCATACTTGTGAAGTAAAAGTTTTCTAGGTCTTAAAGGATCCTTATTAAATATATTTCCTTTTTCATAAGGAGAAATGTGCATTTGACGAATATACACCTCACCATTTTCAACACAAACAAAAGCTTCCTTAATACTGCAATGTCCCAAACGCAAAGATTTTACCTCTGTTCCGTGCAAAGCAATTCCTGCTTCAAACTTCTCATCAATAAAATAATCAAAATATGCCTTTTTATTATTTGCAATCAATCGTTCTCCTTTTTGTTTCGGCATATCATCCCTCTTTTCTTATATGATATAAACTATCTACGACTATACTTATCACATATTAGTATATCGGTCAATCAATTCTTTTTCATCATAAGTTACATCTACTAAATCCGCTTCCGCTAATTCAAAATCAATAGTTCGTAGTAACTTATCCACATGAACAACTTTTACTCTGACACTCTGCCCCATAGCATAAGTTTTTCCAGTGTCCTTTCCCACAATCGACATACTTTCTTCGTAATAAATGTAGAAATCATCCGGTATCGTTGCAATGCGTACCATACCTTCAACTGTATTCGGCAATTCAACATAAATCCCATACGCTGTGACACCTGAAATAATTCCCTCATACACTGCACCAATACGCTTACCCATATACTGTACTTTTTTCAGCTTTTCAACCTCACGCTCTGCTTCCTGCGCTCTTCGCTCATTCTGCGAATTTGCATCCGCAACCTGTGGAAGAATACCGGCATAATGCGCAAGACGTTTTCCGTTCAACTTTCCGTGCAGGTTTTCTTTAATAATTCTATGAATTTGCAAATCCGGATAACGTCGAATCGGAGAGGTAAAATGACAATAATATTTTGTCGCCAAACCAAAATGACCACTACACTGCGTTGAATATCTCGCCTGCTGCATCGTTCTTAGGGTCATTCGGCTAATAAATCCTTCTTCTGGTTTCCCTACAATTCTCTGCAACAGTTTTTGAAACTCCTTCGGATGAATCGTATCGCTAGACGACTTAAAATAGTATCCAAAATTAGCAATCAAGCTACTCAATTTTTCTACTTTTTCCCCATCTGGTTCTCCGTGTGTTCGATATTCAAATGGTACATCCTGCCAGAAGTAATCTTCAGCAATGGTTTCATTTGCCATCAGCATAAAATCTTCTATAATCTTATGTGCCGGATTACGGTCATATGGTCCAATTTCAATCGGTTCTCCATCTTCCTTTAATAAAATCTTAGACTCTGGAAAATCAAAGTCAATCGAACCTCTGCTCATACGTTTTGCACGAAGAATATCGGAAAGCTCCTGCATCCACTTAAAATACTCAATATAGTCTTCATACTCTTTCAGTATCTCTGCACCCGATATCTCTTTTCCATCATTTAAGCAAAGCGTAACATCTGCTATATCGGTTATAAGACAATCTTTCGGTATCGTCTGTACACCATTGCCATAATCCACACCATCATAGTTTCCACCGGTTTGTATTGCGTTCGCCTTTAAAATCGCATCTACCTGACTATAGCTCATTCTACGGTCCACATGAAGAACCGTTTCTGCTATACGATGTCCAACCACTTTACCACTATTATCAATATCCATAATACATGAAAGCGCCAAACGATCCTCACCTGCATTTAACGAACATATCCCATTTGAAAGTTTGTGAGGCAACATCGGTATTACACGGTCTAACAAATACACACTTGTTCCACGCTTTAAGGCTTCCTTATCCAAAGGAGAATGCTCTCTCACATAATGCGTTACATCTGCGATGTGAACACCTAACTGAAAACCATTCGCATTTTTTGTTAACGTAATTGCATCATCCAAATCCTTCGCATCTTCTCCATCTATAGTAACTGTTCGCCAATCACGTATGTCCAAACGACCTTCTATCTCTTCCTCCAAAACACTCTCCGGAATACGCTCCAAATAATTCATCACTTGTTCCGGAAACTCAACTGGTAAATTAAATGCACGAACAATGGAAAGAATATCGGTGCCCGGATCATTGACATGTCCTAATATCTCAATTACTTTTCCCTCTGGCTTTTTCTTATTATCGCCAAAGCTGGTCAATTTCACCACAACCTTATGACCGGTTACAGCTCCCATACTATCTTTCTTAGAAATGAATATGTCATCCGAAATCTTCTGATTATCCGGAATCACAAAACCAAAACTCTTACTTTTTTGATAATATCCCACAATTTCTGTATTCCCGTGTTCCACAATTTTAACAACTTCGGCTTCTTTTCTTCGTCCTTCTGGAGCTTTCATTACCTTAATCATAACTTTATCATTATGCAAAGCACCACCAGTAGCAAAATCCGGAATATAGTAATCCTCATCTTCTCCTTCTACTGCAACAAAACCAAAACCTTTTTGATGACCAATAAATATCCCAATCTTTGTAACATCAGACAGAGATTGATATTTACCACGCTTAGTAAGTAAAACCTTACCTTCCTTAACAAGCTCTGCTAAAACCTCACGAAATTCTTCTCTATCTTCTTGTTGCACTTGTAACAAAAATGTTAATTCCTTTTGTTTTAAAGGCTTATAATGCTTATCATTTATCACTTGCAATATTTTCCGTTTTCGTTCCGAGTAATTTGACATCCTTCCACCTCACACGATACATTTTACTCAGTAAATAAGTCTATTTACTAATCGCTCATTAATCATATATAAAGAAAAAAGAGCTACTACAATCATGCAGCAGCTCATTGTTTTAATTCATCACCTTAGAACTAATTAATAGGGCTAATACTAAGAAAAGAATAACACAAATTGTTGTTGCAATTACTTTCTTATCATGTCCCTTATTCTTACTCCAATACGTTTCACCTGCCGGAGAACCAGCAAGACTTCCTAAACCATTATCCTTAGCTTCCTGGCATAATACTAATATAATTGATATAATACATACAAAAATAAATACTATTGTAAGTGCTGTCTTCACAAAAACACCTCCTATTCCAAAACTCACTATCCGATATTCTAGCACAATGTTTTCACAAAGACAAGCATAATTTCAATAATTTTACATTCCGTTGTACACAATCCGTCCGGATTTTATACATATACAATACTGTTTCGTATCTCTTATTTACCGAAACGCATAATTCGAAACCTTTCCGATTTCCTCTTCAATCTTTAACAATCGATTATACTTGGCTGTACGGTCACTTCGACAAGGTGCACCTGTTTTAATCTGACCAGAGCCAACTGCTACTGCCAGATCCGCAATAAATGTATCCTCGGTCTCACCAGAACGATGGCTGATAATCGTCTTGTATCCAGCATTTTTTGCCATTTCAATCGCATCCAACGTCTCTGTTAATGTTCCAATCTGATTAAACTTAATTAGAATCGCATTTGCAACATGATCGCGAATTCCATCCGATAATCTCTCTGTATTTGTTACAAACAAATCATCTCCTACTAACTGCAATCGTTCTCCAAGTCGATAGGTCAAAAGCTTCCATCCCTTCATATCATTTTCATTCAAACCATCTTCAATCGAAAAGATTGGATACTTCTCAACCAAACCCTCATAATACTGCACCATTTCCTCAGCATTACGATAAATTTCTTTTCCAGCCATTTTACTCTCACCAGGAAAATAATACAAATCCGTATTTTCGTCATATAATTCAGAAGCGGCTGCATCCAAAGCAATTTTGATATCGGTACCTGCTTTATAACCTGCCTTATCAATTGCCTCCATAATCAAATCAAGAACATCATACGTAGTTGCCAAGTCAGGAGCAAAGCCTCCTTCGTCACCTACTCCTGTAGATAACCCTTTTTCCTTCAACACTTTTTTCAAATGATGATATACCTCACAAGCCATTTCCATTGCATGGGAAAAATTTTCTGCCCCCACAGGTGCAATCATAAATTCCTGTAAATCTACTGTATTGTCTGCATGCTTACCACCATTTAATATATTCATCATCGGAATCGGAAGTACCTTTGTGTTCACACCGCCAAGATAACGATATAATGGTATTCCTAATGCATTAGCAGCCGCTTTTGCACAGGCTAGAGACACTCCTAAAATTGCATTTGCACCATATTTACGTTTGTTATCTGTTCCGTCTGCCTTAATTAGCAACGCATCAATCTTTGTCTGTTCTAATACATTCATTCCAATAATCTTATCTGCAATTCTTGTATTGACATTAGTAACCGCTTGTTCCACACCGTTACCCATATGTCTTTTATCTCCGTCTCGTAATTCGTGAGCCTCATACTGACCTGTAGAGGCACCACTTGGAACCGCAGCACTTCCACAAATTCCATCCTTCAAGGTTACTGTAACCTCTAAGGTCGGATTTGCTCTCGAATCCAATATCTCAATTGCATGCACATCCAAAATTTCATATTCCTTCATATATGGATACCTTCCTATAAACTTACTTTTACGGAAAGTATATCCATGTTTTATTTATTTATACATAAACATTGATTCTTAATTATCTGCTATACGCTTTCCTTATTATCAAAACGATTCATTACACAATCAAAAAGATCTGAAAGATTACTCCTTCAGACCTTTTTATTGTTTCAACATTAAATGTCAATTTTATTTTGCAATCAAGCTCTTTCCTGTCATCTCTGCCGGCTGTGGAAGCTCCATAATCTCTAATAATGTAGGTGCAATATCTGCAAGACATCCACCTTCACGAAGTTTCACATCACCATAGTTAACAAGAATAAATGGAACCGGATTGGTTGTATGCGCCGTGTGTGGCTCACCTGTTTCGTAGTCAACCATCTTCTCAGCATTACCGTGGTCCGCACAGATGAATAACACACCATCTACCTTCTTAACAGCCTCAACTGCAGAACCAACACAAGCGTCAATGCGCTCAACTGCTGCAACCGCTGCAGGAATTACACCGGTATGACCTACCATATCCGGATTTGCAAAGTTAATAATGATTACATCATATTCACCACTTGTAATCGCAGCATCTAACTTCTCACCAACCTCTGGCGCGCTCATTTCCGGCTGCAAATCATAAGTAGCAACTGCTGGGGACTTAACCAATGTTCTAGACTCATCCTTATTAGGCTCTTCTACACCACCATTGAAGAAGAAGGTAACATGAGCATATTTCTCTGTCTCAGCAAGTCTTAGCTGCTTCTTACCCATCTTGGCAAGATACTCACCAAATGTATTCTCGATTGACTGTTTCTTAAATGCTACAAGCTTATTAGCGATTGACTCATCATAATCCTTAAAGCATACATAAGTAAGTGGCATACGACCATTCTTTCTCTCAAATCCATCAAATGCATCATCACAAAATGCTCTTGTAATCTCTCTCGCACGGTCCGGACGGAAGTTATAGAAAATAACGGAATCGTTAGGCTTAACGGTTGCAACTGGCTTATCACCATCCATAATTACAGTTGGAAGAACAAACTCATCGGTTACTTCCTTCTCATAGGAATCAGCCATTGCCTGAACAGGATCTGTAGCCTTCTCACCTTCACCATAACAAAGTGCTGCATATGCCTTCTCAACACGGTCCCAACGATTATCTCTGTCCATTGCGTAGTAACGACCTGATAAAGATGCAACCTTACCAACACCGATTTCTTCCATCTTAGCTACTAACTCAGCAACATAATCTTTACCAGAAGCTGGAGGTGTATCACGTCCATCTAAGAATGGATGAACATATACATTCTTCAATCCCTGCTTTTTACATAATTCCAAAATTCCGTATACATGTGTATTGTGGCTATGTACACCACCATCAGATAAAAGCCCCCATAAATGCAAATCAGAATTATTCTTCTTGCAATTCTCGATTGCCTCTAGCATTGCTTCATTTTCGAAGAAATCTCCATCTTCAATCGCTTTAGTAATAGAAGTCAAATCCTGATAAATGATACGTCCAGCACCAATATTCATATGCCCAACCTCTGAATTACCCATCTGTCCATCCGGAAGACCTACTGCAAGACCTGAAGCATTACCAGGAACAAATGGACATTCTGCCATAAGCTTATCCATAACAGGAGTGTTTGCCATTGCAATAGCATTACCCTCAGTCTTTTCATTCAATCCATAACCATCAAGCACCATTAAAACAACTGGTTTCTTACTCATAATATATCTCCTTTTTTATGTTAGTGTAGAATATGTAAGTTTTTACATATTCTATAAAATTACTACTCCATGAACCATTTCCAAATGTGAAAAAACATCCCTAAAATAGTTTACCATATCCTTTGAAATTTGCAACAAATGTATCAAATTTTCAGTTTTGAAAGGTAAATCTTTTTTAGCCTGCCTTTTTCATCGAAAAAAAATT